>CAZVOS010000049.1:0-9929 GCA_964628845.1 uncultured Bacteroidales bacterium
GATTGATTATGGTATCAAGTCCAGATGTATATGTGTAACTTAGCATTAAGCCAGTTGTTTTAAAAGGAATGGCTTTTTCACTGATAATGTTATTGTTATCTGTGACTTTAAATTTGATTAGAGTATTGTGTTCTCTTTCAGGTGTTGCAGTAAATAAGCCGCTCTCGGTAAGATGCATATCTTTGGGGTAATCGGGAGGTATGAGTTCTAGTTTTTTATCTGTTGTGTTATTGGTAAAAGAATTTGATAAGCCAGTGGTTTGAAAATTGACCACATCACCCCCCGACAAACCAGAAAACCAGCTTCCTGTCATATTTATGGCACCATAATAAAACTCAATTTTTCCTGATGAAAATAATTTGAGAGCTACATTTACATTTGATGTTGATTGTCCGTTTATGCGTGCTTTCCAGCGTATTGTGATGGAATTGGCATCATCTTCGCACCAAATTCCTAATCCTGTGCCATAAGCCAAAGTAGCCGAAAAGGGGGCGATTAATTTATGACTTCTGAACAGTAGGTCTGAGTCTATGATATAGGGAAAGGTATATAAAGAATTGTCGAATTTGATAAAACCATTGGGATAGATAAATATTTTATCATAAGAATTGCCAAAGAATGGGAAGGAAAAATTAAGGTTTTTCACGGCATAACCTAATGCAGAGGTGTTAAGTTGTTGGGTAGTGATATTGGGGAATGTTTCAGCAATAAGATTTTCGGCATAATCCATTTTTAAAGACCATTTGTAAGGGCTTGTGCCTTGAGTGGCTATGAGCTGTTCGCTGTATGGTTCATAAATATGAGCAAGCATACTGTCGTTTTGTATGGTCACTTTATTAAAAATCACAGCTTTGCTTATGGCCAGTCTTGTAGTATCGTTGTTTGTAATAAAAACATCATTGACAGGATAATTTGTTTGAATAAGATTTCCTGAAGTATAGTCCATTAAACTTAAACTATTAACGAATCCTGTTCCGATGCCAACACCACCAGGGTCTTTTTCGATGACTTCAAGAAAATATTTGGCTGGCTGAGCAGAATTAATATAACTTAACAAAGGTGTAATATCAAGTCCAAATTCTATGCTTTTGCTGGCTTCTGTGGTGTCGCCCTGCATGCCGAGTGCATCTCCATGATAATTAATGATGGGGTATTCAAGTCTAACTGCTGGTCTGTCGGCATTTGTATTTGTATTAACACCAACCATAACCATAATCTGATTTCTTTTGTCATGTTTCATGTTTATTTTAAAAACGAGCTGAGGTTCTTGTGTTTGTTTGGCTTTAACCACATAAACAGTATGGTTCCAGATACCACCGTTGTTAATGGTTTCTGCCAATGATTTGTACATCATATACGAAAACCCGCCATTACCCCATCCTGGTCCTGCATAGCCGTTTGCCAGCTTAAGACCTCCTATTTCCCAATCTTTCATATTAACAATACCATCTCCGTTAATATCAATATTGTTAGTGTATTGCCCATCGTTGTTATAGTCGTATCTTATAGAGTCATTGTAACCTGCAATAGTCCATGCATGCGAAGGGCTGCTTCCCCAGGTAGATATAAGTGCTTTGCCTCCCTCAGGAGTGCCTGCTGGCAATGTGGTATTGGGGCTGCAATATTGGGCATAGATACATCCAATACCACCCGTATTGGCATCCTCGAGGTGGTTATGTAGCCAATGTTTTAAGATTTCAAGTCCTTCTGGGGTATCGCTTCGTATTGAATAAATACCTGAAATACGGTTCTTCATACCGTTGTAATATTCCTGATAGCCACTCATCCAGCGTTTTTCACCCCCAGTTCCCAAGTCACCACCATACTCCACAATATTTGGATTACCGCACATACGTGTTATTTCCCATGTGTCGAAAAAACTTACACCCTTATAGTTATAGGCATCATTTAAAAAATTCCACGAAAAATGTGTAGGATATTGATTAGATGGAATATTAGAAGAGAGGTTTCGGAGCCGGTTTATTTCATAAGTAAAAACAAAAGCTATCCCTGCTGTTTGACCGCATTCGTAGCCGGTTTGCCATGTTATAGGGCGGAAATGAGATTGAAGAGAATTATCAACAGATGCGGGAAGTATTGGCGCATTAATAGACTTAAACAGTGCTGGAACTTCAATCGGTGGGATATTACTTAGATTAATCGAATCTTCAACACTTAATGGTTTAAGAAACAGGGGATAGGGGAGCGCATTTACTTCTGAAATATCCTGTTTGAATATTTGTGCAAAAACTGTATTAAATGTGAAAAGTATATACAGCATAAAAAATAAAAAACGTTTCATCATGTGTTGAGATTGTTATTGTTTATTCGTGCCTTTTTCAATATTTCTAAAAATAGTATCAAGTTGTATGAAGAGTTCATCTATAGTTCCATTGTTATTAATTACAAAATCAGCTCTTTCGATGCATTTCGATAGGTTTTGTTTGTTGGGGTCGTCATTCATCATTTCACGTTTTTCATTTTCAATAAAAGTGTCGAATGAAATATTATCGGTTTCAGACTGTCTGAGCTTTATCCTGTTGTAACGTAGCTTAGGTTCAGCATCAACGGCTAAGAGATAAAAATTTTCTTTAGCCGTTAGCATGTCTATTTCGCCTGGAGTGCGGATGCTTTCGATAACTGCGTTTTTTTTGTTTTGAATAGCTCCTTTGTATAATTCTTCAACAATATAAGCAGGGTTGTATTTTTGACGCAAATGGTTGGCTACCGAAACCATAGAATCGCGATTTATTGGCAGGCCAAGTTTGGTGATTTCATCTATCAGAAAAGCCCTTACAGAATAATGACTAAAATTCCTTTTTTGGAGCAGATAATCAACGATAGTGCCTTTGCCTGCACCCAAAGTGCCTGTGATTCCTATAATAACCATATTAAATAAGAATTATTTTAAAGATAAAGTTACAAATATAAACTAAAACTAAAGCAGTTTTTGAAATAAATTATATATATATTTGCTTCATTAAAAATAAAAAAGAATAATTATGAAAAAACTGAATTTATTTATTGTAATCGGCTTAGTATTAATGTACGGACTAAGCAAAGATGTGTATTCATGTACTAATCTATTGGTTTCGAAAGGAGCTTCGGCAGATGGTTCTGTAATGGTAACCTACAGCGCTGATGCAGGTGGTTTTATGGAGCCATTTTATTTTACCCCAGCCAGAACTTGGGCAGATGGTGATTCTCTTTCTATTTACGAATGGGATACAGGTGAATTTTTAGGTAAAATAAAACAAGTTGCTCGCACTTTCAAGGTTATTGGAAATATGAATGAATTTCAGGTTGTTATAGGAGAGACTACATTTACGGGACAGAAAGAACTTTGCGATGCCAATGGTATTCTTGATTATGGCAGTTTGATGTATATTGCTTTACAAAGGGCTAAAACGGCCAGGGAAGCCATAAAGATAATGGTCGATTTGGCCAATCAATATGGTTATGCCAGTACAGGTGAATCCCTTTCGGTAGCTGATAAAAATGAAGCTTGGATTTTTGAGATTATTGGTAAAGGTAAAGATAATAAAGGCATAGTGTGGGCTGCTGCAAAGGTTCCTGATGGTTATATCGCCGCACATGCCAATCAGTCGCGTATCCGAAAAATTAATTTTAATGATAAGGAAAACTGGATGTGGGCACCTGATGTGGTCAGTTTTGCCAGAGAGAAAGGGCTTTACAAAGGCACTGATGAGGATTTTAGTTTTACCGATGCCTATTGTCCACCAACGCCAACTTCTTTGTTGTTGTGCGAAGGACGTGTATGGAGTTTGTTTCGAAGGGCAGCACCATCACAGGTTTTTTCGGAAGATTACTGGAGGGCTGTTAGAGGCGCAGAGCCCTATCCCTTATTTATTAAACCGGATAATAAATTAAAAGTAGAAGATGTGATGGCTCTTATGAGAGACCATTTTGAAGGCACTCCCTATGATATGACAAAGGGATTTGCAGCAGGCCCTTATGGCAATCCATACAGATGGAAAAACCTTTTCTTCACTATAGAAGGAGATACAACAAAATATGGATGGGAGAGACCTATCTCTTCCCAACAAACAGCATTTTCTTTTGTATCACAATCACGTTCATGGCTGCCCGACGAAATTGGTGGTATCTTCTGGTACGGTGTTGATGATACCTATTCCACTTGTTATATGCCCTTTTATATGGGCATGACAGAGGTACCTAAGAACTTCACAACTGGAAGCATAGCAGTATTCGACTGGGATTCGCCTTTCTGGGTTTTTAACCTTGTGTCTAATTACGCGTATGGTATGTATTCTTACATCATTCAGGATATTCTCAAATTACAAAAAGAACTTGAATCTGAAGCCCTCGCCATCACTCCTTATATTGATAAAATTGCTGTTGATATATATAAAAATGATAAAGAACTTACACATAAGTTCCTGACAAATTATTCAATAAGTACAGCAGAAAAAACTGTTCAAAGCTGGAAAGAACTAGGATACCAGATTTTTGCCAAATACAACGACAGGTATATCAACGATATGAGTAATAACGGCAGGACACCCAAGGGCGTTGGCTATGGCAACGACTTCTTTAAAAGGGCTGTTCAGGATAAACCTGGCTATTACAATGTGAAATGGCAGGAACCCAAGAAAAAGAAAAAATAAATTAATGACCCCTATTTTACTCGAAGTTGATGATTTATCTGTAGTCTTTAAAACTTCTCAGGAAGAAGTAGCTGCCGTTAAGAATCTAAGCTTTACCATAAATCAGGGTGAAATACTTGGCATTGTAGGCGAATCAGGCTCAGGCAAATCTGTAACTGCGATGGCTATCATGCGCTTGTTGCAATGCCCGCCTGCAAAAATTAGCTCTGGTCGCATACTTTTTTCAACTCATTCAGATACAGTTGTTGACATTATTCGTATAGCTGAAAAGGATATGCGAAAGCTCAGGGGTAGGGACATAAGCATGGTTTTTCAGGAGCCCATGACTTCGCTTAATCCTGTATATCGTTGTGGGGAACAAGTACGCGAAGTTATTCTGGAACATCAGAAAATATCTAAAAGAGATGCTGAAAAGAAAGTGAAAAATTTTTTCGAAGAAGTTTTATTGCCCCGTCCTTCTGAGATTTATAAAGCGTATCCCCATCAATTGTCGGGAGGACAAAAACAAAGGGTAATGATAGCCATGGCTTTAGCAAACAATCCTAAACTTATCATTGCTGATGAACCAACAACAGCTCTGGATGTAACCGTTCAGAAAACAATTCTGGAACTCCTGAAAAATATTAAAAACAAATTTAATGTATCCATCATTTTTATTTCGCACGATCTGAATGTGGTTTCAGAAATAGCTGATAAACTGATTGTGATGTACAAAGGGGGATGTGTCGAAAGCAATTGTGTTAAGGAATTATTTAAAAATCCACTACATCCTTATACAAAAGGGCTTATGGCTTGCCGCCCACGTTCGGGTAAAAGACTTAAAATATTGCCTACAGTAAACGATTTTCTTAATAATATACCTGATGGTTTAGTAAATAATTTTTCAGATGATATTATAAGTTCTGAAGAAAGAAAGGAAGTTCATAAGCGTATTTATTCTGATGAGCCCTTAATACAAGTGCAGGGGCTTAATATGTCATTTGTTAAAAACCGTTCTTTTTTTTCGGCTAAGCCCGAATATTTTCATGTCCTTAAAAATATATCTTTCGATGTTTATAAAGGTGAAACGCTTGGCCTGGTTGGTGAATCGGGATGTGGTAAAACCACATTGGGCAGGGCTATTCTCAGACTTATTGAACCCTCATCAGGCACAGTTTTTTACAAAAAGAATAACATAACACAACTTAGTAAATATGACATGCGGCAACTAAGAAGACGATTGCAAATCATCTTTCAGGACCCGTATTCTTCTCTTAATCCGCGTATGACCATTGGAGAAGCTATAGCAGAACCAATCAGGGCGCATAATTTAGCTAGAAATAAAAAAGAATGCCTGCACAAAGTTATTAATTTACTTGAAAAGGTGGGTTTAAATGAAAGTCAATACAACCGATACCCTCATGAATTTTCGGGCGGACAGAGGCAACGTATAGTCATTGCACGCACCCTCGCTCTTGAGCCGGAGTTTATTATTTGTGATGAATCCGTCTCTGCTCTCGATGTGTCTATTCAGGCACAAGTTCTTAACCTGCTTAATAAACTAAAGAATGAATTTGGTCTAACATATATTTTTATATCACACGATTTGTCGGTTGTACGCTACCTATCGGACAGGATTTTAATTATGAAAGAAGGTGAAATAATAGAGAGCGGAGAAGCCGACGGGCTTTATTTATCGCCTAAGGAGCCCTATACCAAGAAACTTATTGAGGCGATACCCGGAAAGCAAAAATAAAAACAGTGCTGTCTGGAGTTTACTGTTCACAGCTCACTGCAAATACTCCAACTACAAATATATTCTAAACCTCCCGCAATCTTTTGTACTGGCATTACTTTCCATTCACCTTTTAAATTGAGTTCCTGGCAAGTAAGTTCGAAATGTGCCATAGCAATACCCATATCTATTTTCTGCAGGTCAATATTCCTAAATAATTTATTATATCCAGGTGTCCTTTTTAAATAGAAATCGAAATGTTTGTCTGTTCTTATAATCCGCCAGGGTTGTTTATTGGATGCTGATGGAGCCAATCGAACCATCTCGAGAGGGATGGCAAAAGGGGCAGCACTTTCTTCAGAAAGGGGGGAGTTTATATCCTGAACAAAAAACAATTCGTTCCAGTTTTTTCGCTTGTCTGCTTTAGCGCCTCTTCGTATAAGTTTTTCCTTAAAGCCGGGAGGAGCAACATGACCTAAAGGACTCACTGCTGGTATTATTACATCGGTATCAGTATTGATATATTTTGCAAATGTACTGCGGCTGAATGTGCCTCCGAGCCAGCATGTTCCAAGCTCAAGAGCCGTCAGTTCTAAAATAATTTTTTCGAACAGATACCCATAATCTTCAAAAGCATATTTTTTTGGATGTATGATACCTGCAATGAAATATCTTGCGCCACTGATAAAGCCATAAGTACCTATTTTTTCTTTTGTTTTATTAAAACCATCTTTACAGTCAACAAGATAATACGTAGCTGTATTTCCAAAAATGCCCCTTGTGTAAGTTTTCAGAATAATATAGATTTTATCCAGTATTTCGGAAGGTAATTCATCAGGTAAATAGGTTCTTTTTGATATTCTTTTCTTTATTAATTCGGTAATATCTTTACGAAATTCCATAGAAGGTATCAATATTAGAATTATTACTTAACAGTATCAAAAGTGGATATGCTTGCAAAGTTTACCTTATTGGGTCTTACATCAATATTTAGTGTGTATTTTCGTGATTGATTGTATTGGCTTTTTGCTTCAAACTCTATAGTTTGTTTGCCTTCGGGGAGCTTGAAGCGTTGCATGTAAATACTGTGTGGTAATGTTTGCCAGTTGCGTGTATCTGCTTTTTCGGTGATGGCATTAAGAATACCGAGGGCGGCGCCTGCATCCTGATTTTGTTTGCGCAGGGCCAGCTCGGCTGCTTTTTTTACTGCCAGACGCATGAGAGCATTAGAAAACTCCCTGAGCATCCTGTCTTCAAGCGATTTAAAGGCAATAGCATTGATATTTTGAACACGCTCCATAGTAAACAGTTGGTTGTTTACTTTAATAATACCCTCATTGTAAAGTGCTTGCCTTTCCACATATTTGGGAAATGCCACCCTGAGCATTTTTAAATCGCCCAAACTGCCTGTGCTTTCGCCTGAGTTGTTGTAAAAAGGGAAAGATAAGCCATACTCTTCATTAACAAATGTAAGCATACCGTCTGAGCCCTCTACAAGAAAAAAATTGATGCTCCATTCCTCCTTAACAGGCGACAATCCGTTATTCCATAAAAGAACTACATCATACAGTTCTGATGAAGCTTTTTCGTATTTAAATCCAAATTCTTTTTCGTATATCTTAACCTGGTCGTTGAAGCCGGTAAGCTGTGCCGTTCTTATCACTGAGTGTTTTAAGCTTTCTGGTGCAGATAAACCGAAAAGGTTTGTGTACTCATCTTTATAGCAATTGTAAGCGTTGCGGTATGAAATAAAGGCGTTGTTGTATTCTTTGGACGATTCAAACAAGATACCCATCAGGTAGTGGGCAAAGGCATCATTTTTATAGCGGTTGCTCTTTGTGTACTTGTCTGTAAGTGCATTCAGCTTTACATTTATTCTGCGTGCTTCTACAAGGGCATCGTTGTAATTGTTCAAATAGATGAAATTCAATGCCTTGTAATAATGTAAAGTGAGCAGTTCAAAATCTTCGCCTTTATATTCCGATGCCAAAGGATTGCTTAATAACGACAGCGCTTCGCTGCCAATGTTTTTATGATAGTCTTCTCCTAAAATATACGCCTGTTCAAAATAGTTGTTACTTTCGGCAAATTTATTCATCGCATGTGCCACCATGCCTTTGTTCAGAAAATAAATCAGTTTGGTATGCCTTTCCCCACCCTTTTTATCTTTGTTGAGTACCTCTTCTGCTTTATCAAATTCTCCTTTACGGAAATGCTCATTAAACTTAAGGTTTTTGGAATAATAACTTCTGCACGACATTAAAAGAAGAATTAATACCAAATTTAAAATACCAATACCCTGTTTATTTCTAAACATAATGATTTAATTAATAGAAGCGGGAAAAAAATTATTTGTTGATAAGTTTTTTTATTTTTTTCTCACCGAGCCATACTTTTTCGTTGGTTTCGAGGTCAGAAAGCTCCAGATTTACCTGATAATAGACCACTTTTTCTTTGCCATACTGGTCAACGATAGAGTTGATGGTGCCGTGAAGCATATAGTCGGCCCCCAGTTCTTTTTTCCATTTTTTCATGGTTTCGCTGGTGGCAAACTCTTGCTGGTCGGCTCTTTCTGTACGCATCTGTTCTCTGAACTCGGCACTCTGAACAACGCGCACTTCACCTGAATTAATAAATTCCCTTTCGAGGTCTTTAATAAATGTTTCGGGCTCAATTAATTCAGTGGAGCGGTTTTTAATATCACCTACTATCACAACAGGTTTTTTTTGCGTCTTTTGTACATGGGCATTTTTCCATGGACGGCTCAGCACATCACTTATCATCTCCTGTGCTACAAGTTTGGAATCTGTATCGTTCCACCTGCCACTGAGGTCTATTTGTTTGTCGGGGTCAACACGCTGTACAGTTCTTTTGTTGCATGAAAATAATACTGAAATACTGATTAATACAAAAATAAAAGTTAATTTTTTCATTGTAAAATGTTATTGATTATTAAGCAAAGATAAAAAGAATTTTAATACTCGGTCAGTAGTAAATTTTCTTATGCATCATTTCTTCTGCATCCACTTTGCTCCCTGATGTACCAGCAGGGCTGAGCCAACGCCAATGACAACACCAAACAAAACATCACTAGGATAATGCACACCAAGGTGCATTCGCGAATAGCCCGCCAGACAAGCCCAGGTAAATGAGGGTGCTATAACATACCACTTGGGATACATCAAACTTAAGCTTGTAGCTGTGGCAAATGCAGCGGAAGTATGTCCCGAAGGAAATGAGTATGGCCCTGTCATCACTACATGCTCAATTTCAGGGTAAGTAACATAAGGTCTGGGTCGGTTTATGCCAATTTTTAAACCCGTACTTAAACAGGATGCCAATGCAAAACTAGCACCCAGCTCAATGCCATTATTACGTGTTATGTTATCATGGTTTATCAATCCAACTGCAAACATGCTTGCCGGAGTACCAATACCTATGGGAATCACAGAATGTGTCATTATTTTAAAACTCATATCCAGCTTTGAATTCCTTTTTGTATTAATCTGGCGAAGTAAATCAATATCAGTGTTTTGAGCTTTTAAAAAAAAAGGACAAAAATAAAA
>CAZVOS010000050.1:0-9916 GCA_964628845.1 uncultured Bacteroidales bacterium
TTGATGCTGTCTTTTAAACACGCTTTAATACATTATGATGCCTTACCCTATTCAATAAAAGTTGAAATAACTACTGATGATAATAACTGGACAAATGTTTGGACCTTATCACCTACAACAGATATTCCAGCACAAATAGTTGATATTAACCTTAATGCCTATGCCGGAAATATTGTTAGACTTGCATGGATATTTGATGGTGATAGCTGGGATACAGACAGATGGTTTATTGATGATATAATCATTGACCAGCAACCCAGTTGTGAAAAACCTACAAATTTATTTGCAAATAATATAACTACAACAAATGCACATTTAAACTGGACAGCAGGAGGTACTGAGAATACATGGGATATTGAAGTGGGTTATACCGGCTTTATGCCAGGCAATGCCCTTGAAGTAATTGGCGAAGTAGGAACAAATGATAATCCATGGATTGCTACAAATTTACTCCCCAATACCAGTTACCAGTTTTATGTAAGAGCCGATTGTGGCAGCGGTGATTTGAGCTACTGGGCTGGTCCTTACGGTTTTACAACAGCTTGCCCCATTTACCAACTTCCTTATAGTGAAGATTTTGAAAACCCACTCCAATGCTGGAGTACCGATGATGAAGATGGCTACTCTCCTATATGGGATAGAAGTACAAATTTTAACCATACACCAGCAGGTACTTATTCCGGATATCATCAATGGGGTAACCCAGGGCAAAATCAAATAGGATGGTTCATAACACCTCAGATTGAATTACCTAATACTAGTATAGAACTGTCTTTCTGGCAATATAATTCATATCCAGACTTCTATGGCAGTAACAGTGTTCATGTCACAACTGATGGTGTAACTTATACTCAATTATGGCACCCTGCAACTGTTACTCAAAATTGGGTTAAGGAAACAATTTCCCTCTCTGCTTATGCCGGACAAACAATACAATTGGCTTTCAGATACGAAGGGGATGATGCACATGGCTGTTACATTGATGATGTTCTTATTGAAGAAACAAATTGCCCATCACCTGTATCCCTTTCTGTTGATAATATTCTCACTGATGGTGCTACTTTGGAATGGGTGGCGGGCAGTACCGAACTTACATGGAATGTTGAATTATACAATACTGGCAATATGCTCGTTGCAAGTAATACGATAAATAATACACCAATATGGAATGTAACAGGATTACAACCAAATACAAAATACTACTTCTTTGTTCAAGCTGATTGCGGAGGAGGCATCTTTAGCTCATGGGCTGGGCCACTTGTATTCAAAACTAATTGTGAAGTATATGCCAATCCTTTTACTGAAAACTTTGATGCAACAACTCTTGGAGAAATGCCTGATTGTTGGAGTAAGATTATTAACAGTAATTATTACAGAAGAGTTGAAGCAAATAATATTATGTCCCTTTCTTCACCCAACTCACTGATATTATGGAATGGTAATACTCCTGATAATGGTGCAGAAATATTGGCAATAACTCCCGAATTAACATCGCTTAATCAATACCAGGTGCGATTTTACGGGCAGACTAATCAACAAACAGCTCAAATCTTGTTTGGAACAATAACCGACCCTGCAAATCCCAATACTTTCTCTTTAATTGAAACTATTAATCTGAATAATGTGTATGAAGAATACCTTATCCCTCTTTCAAATTATTCAGGTTCAGATACTTATCTGGCATTTAAACATCCAACCCCAGATTTGGGAAATAATACTTTTTTATCTATTGATGATTTCGTATTGGAACCCATGGATGCTTGCCCAATGCCTAATCAATTAACAGCTACAAACATCACTGCCTATACTGCCTCGCTCGGATGGTCAGAAATCGGAACAGCTAACTCATGGCAGATACAGTATGGAGGTCATGGTTTTATGATGGGCTTTGGTTCTTATGAGATAGTTGCAACAATCCCTGAATATAATTTAAATTCATTATTAGCAAATACCACTTATGATTTTTATGTCAGAGCCATTTGTGCCCCTGGTGATACTAGTGCTTGGAGTTCTGTATATTCTTTTACAACAGCTTGTGGAATTATTAATTATCCCTTTACTGAAAATTTCGACAATACACCCTTTGAAGAAATGCCTAACTGTTGGAGCAGTATTGTAATACATTCTGATGATGCTTTTGTAGGTGTACATAATTACATGACTCCTTTATCATTTCCACATCATTTATTATTATGGAATGGGAATATACCAGATGCTAATGCAGAAATAATTGCAATTTCACCTGAATTAGGAAATTTAAATCAATATCAAATCCGATTTTTTGCAAAAGATGATTTTGATAATACTACTCTTGAACTTGGCACTATGGCTGATACTAATGATGCAACGACATTTAATATCTTACAAAACATACAACTTACAGGAAATTATCAGGAGTATTTAATACAATTATCCGGCTATTCAGGAACTGATACTTATATTGCCTTCAGGCATGGCAACCCGCATACAGGAACCAACGAAACTATTGCAATTGATAATTTTGTCTTTGAACCTCTCGAAACCTGTCCTAAACCTACACAACTTGCATCTGTAAGTGTAACTTCAACATCTGTCAATGTAACTTGGACAGAAAATGGCAATGCAAACAACTGGCAGGTAGAATGGGGAAATCAAGGATTTATCCTGGGCGAAGGAATAAGTTTTTATGTGTCAAATACTCAACATCTGTTTCATTCGCTATTGCCACTAAATAATTATGATGTATATGTACGTTCTGTTTGTGGACCTGGTGATACCAGTATGTGGTCTAATCCTTATACTTTCTTTACTGATTTGGTTTGTATTGATAATACAGTCCATTCACAACCCGCAACACCTATTGAATATGTACTCTGGTCATCGCAGGATTACGACCGTAAGGTACATCAGAATTTTGAAGGTGTAAACTCTATTTTTGATGGCATACATCTGTGGGGCCGACTTAATAACACTATCGAAGATTGCTATTCTGCTCCCATTGATATTGAAGTAAGTTTTTATACTGATAATAATGGCGACATTGGAACTCCTGTAACTTCATTCATTGTACCCGTTATTCCTGATTCACTGGTGAATAATAATGGACAGTTTTATGAATTTACCATACAATTTCCTGAAGTTATTCAGATGACAGAGGGCTGGTTTTCAGTGCAATCTGTTAATTCTCCAAACTGTTACCTTTTACTGGCTGCTACTTCAAATCCTAATGCTTACGGCAAGGTGCTGAGAGTTCAGAACCAAGGTGCTGATACTTTACTGTATTCACCATTGGGTTATTGTTTCCTTAATAATACTTTGGAAGTTAATTATCTTGCCGGACAAGGCGGCACTATATCTGGTCAAGACACACAGTATGTTGTTAGTGGTGGCTCTACAACGCCTGTTACAGCTGTACCAGATGATTGTTATCAGTTTATTCGCTGGAGCGATGTTATTCCTGATAACCCCCGACATGATGTACAGATAGTAAACGATTTTTCAGTTACAGCTATTTTTGCACCAGTGGTCAACTCTACTTTTATCACCGAAGAAATATGTGAAGGCGATACTTTCTTCTTTGGAAGCCAGGTTTTGGTAAGTGCAGGAGATTACCAGGAACAATATCAAGACGCACAGGGCTGTGATTCTATTGTTTATCTTACACTCATTTTAAACCCTACTTATGAATTTGTAGAAGCTGTTCAAATATGTACAGGGGATACATTTGTCTGGCATGGCAATTTATATGGTGCTGCTGGCACTTATTACGACAGTCTTCAGACTATGTCCGGCTGTGATAGTGTATACATCTTGCATTTGCTGTTAAATCCAAAATACGAAATAAATAATTATGGCGTCATTTGTGATGGGGATACTTTTTCTTGGCATGGCAATACTTATACAGCTCAGGGGGTATATTATGACAGTCTGCAAACAATATATGCTTGCGATAGTGTATATGTTTTAACCCTTACAGTCAATCCTTCTTACGAAATAATTCACAATCAGAACATATGTATAGGTGATATTTATAATTGGCGAGGCAATGATTATTCCGTACAAGGAGTCTATTATGACAGTTTATTAACTAATCTTAATTGCGACAGTGTTTATATTCTTAACCTTATCGTAAACCCAAAATACCTGTTTAACGAAACTGAAGAAATATGTAACGGTGAAATTTTTAACTGGCATGGAAATAATTATACCGTGCAAGGTACTTATTATGACAGTCTGTTAACAACTGAGGCTTGCGATAGCGTTTTTGTTTTAGAGCTGATTGTACATCCTACTTACGAATTTATTGAAGAAGTCGAAATATGTGATGGTGAAGTCTATTCCTGGCGTGGCAACGACTATACCATACAGGGAGTATATTATGACAGTCTGATTACTGAATTTAATTGTGATAGTGTGTATGTATTAGAACTTACTGTTAATCCTACTTATGAATACATCCAAAACCATTCAATCTGTGATGGCTCCTCATATTTCTGGCATGCAAACTATTATACCTCAATGGGAACTTATTATGACAGCTTGCTCACTGTTAATGGTTGTGATAGCGTCTATATACTAAACTTAACGGTCAATCCTGTTTATGAATTTACCGACACTGCTTCTGTTTGCAATGGAGATATATATTTTTGGCGAGGTGATAATTATAACATTGCAGGGAACTATTATGATTCATTACTAACAAATTTAGGATGCGACAGTATATATGTTCTACAATTAACAGTAAATCCAACCTATGAGTTCATTCTTTATGATACGATTTGTGATGGAGATATTTACCAATGGCGAGGTAACTCTTACACCCAGGAAGGAACTTATTACGACAGTTTAAATACAGTACTGGGATGTGACAGTATATACGTGCTCATACTTGATATCTTTGATGTTGATGTGAGTGTGGTTCATAATAGCACAACCTTAACTGCTGGAGCAACAAATGCTGCTTTCCAATGGGTCGACTGTGACAATAATTATGATACTATTAATGGCGCTACATCAAATATATTTACTGCTACAGTTAATGGTAATTATGCTGTTATTGTTACTCAAAATAATTGTGTGGACACATCCGATTGTTATAACGTAAATGATGTATTTATTGTCAATAATGATGATAGTTTTGATTATAGGATTTATCCTAATCCAAATAATGGACAATTTAATTTATTCATCAGCGAAAAAGTATCTATAACAGTATATAATACATTATCAGAAATTATTTTTGAAGGATCGTTTGAATCAGGAATGCATGAGCTTTCTTTAAATCATCTACCTAATGGTGTTTATTATTTCAATTTAAAAGCCAACAATTATATCAGTTATCTTAAAGTAATTATACAGAAATAAATAATTTCACACACCCAAAAGTATCTATAGAACATTCTTGTTTTATAGATACTTTTATATTTTTATATCCTTATATTCTTGTATTCTTATTAAAAATGATGTAAATTTGTAATAATATATATAAATAAATTTTATGCGAAAAATACTATTGTTTGTTTTTCTGTTATTTTTTATTGACTTTTCATTCAGTCAATTAATTACAAATGGAAATTTTGAAAACTGGCAGGTGGTAAATCATTACGAAGTCCCTGATGATTGGTTTATAATAAATGATATAGATAATGCTAATAATTTAGCCGAAAAATCATTCGATGCCCAGCAAGGTCTTATATCTGTAAAGTTAAATACTATTGCTACTCAGGATGATACTTTATTTGGACTTGTTATGTATGGTGAAGCCAATGATGGTATTTTCAAAGGCAAACCTTTTTCACAACTGGGAGATAATTTTCATTTTTGGTATAAATCCAATTTATCTTCAGGCGACATGGGCATGATGCTTATGATGCTGTATAAAAATGGGGCTGTTATAGATTCTATTGTTTATATATTTAATAGCAATCATGTTTATTGGACCGAAATAATTTTGCCCGTTAATCCTTCGCAAATACAACCAGATTCAATGTTCTTAACATTTTTAAGCAGTATCCCTGAAGATTTCGGAGGAAATCCCAAGCCAGGTTCATGGTTAATGATAGATAATATGTTTTTTACTCTTGGAGGAAACCCCACACCTTTAACCCCTCCCAATTACAGCTTCGAATCATGGTCAATGACTTCAACAGAAGAAGCCCTACCCTGGGTCTCGAGTAATGCTCAAAACAATTTATTGATAAATGATGTTGTTAATGTGGTAAAAACTAATAATTCAAATACAGGAACTTATGCAGCCGAACTATCAACAGTAAATATTTCTGGAGTAAAAACTATAGGAAATATTCAGTATTCAGAATCTGTTAATTCTCAACCAGAAAAATTAAATTTATTTTATAAATTCACTCCTGATGGCATAGATACAGCGTTTATTAATATAGTTTTTTTAAAAAATCAGAATGCTGTTGGCGGTGGTTACTATGAAATATTTACTCAAAACTCGAATTTTGTTGAGCTTAATATTGACTTGAACTATACAGATTATCCGGATGAGTTTAATTTAAGTATACTTAATGGCAAAAATCAGGGCTCTGTTTTAATTGTTGATGATGTGCATTTTGATTGTATTAAACCACAGCATTTTTTTGCTGAGTTTACATCTTCAACCGCAGCTCTGTTAAGCTGGAATAATGGCGGATTTGAAGATGAATGGCAAATCCAGTGGGGACTTGAGGGCTTTACTATGGGAACAGGCAATTATGTATCTGTCTCTGCTCAAACTTCATATAACCTAACTAATATTGATGATATTAATAAATATGATTTATACATAAGAGCTGTATGTGGCACTGGGGATACAAGTAACTGGGTGGGCCCTTTTACTTTATGTAAAAGTACAAATGTTCCATTGGATATGGATTTTGAAAATTCACCTTTATTAGAAGTCCCATCCTGTTGGTATAGCTATGATAATAATTCATCTCAGGTATTCACAAGTAATTTGGGCTTCGCTTATGAGGGCTCTAAATACTTATATGTCAGAATTAATAATAATCTGGAAACAACTATTTTTACAAGTCCTCATTTAATGAATAATATTTCTGAATTGTATGTTTCTTTTTATGCAAGCATGGCCTCATGGGCTTCACATTCAGAGGTGCTTATAGGTACTATGTCTAATCCATCCGACCCAAGCTCTTTTAGTCAACTTTCAAGCTTTGTTTTAAGTAATTCATATCAAAATTTTAACTATTATTTCAATAATTATTCAGGTACAGATAATTATATTGCACTAAAATTTATTACAAATGATGTAAATACTGAAATATATATCGACAATTTCATTGTTGACGTTCTTCCTTCATGTATTCCACCTTCAAACTTAAATGTAAGTAATATTAATTTAAATTCAGCCAATCTCACCTGGCAAGCTGGAAATAATGAAAATTTATGGCACCTTGTTTATGGTGAAGAAGGCTTTAACCCCGACACTGAAGGCATACAAGTGAATAATTTACTGCTCCCCTCTCATAATTTAACTTCCCTCACAAGTAATACAACTTATGATGTCTATATTAAAGCCGATTGTGGTGGAGGTCAGTTAAGTACATGGTCAAAAATAACCTTTACAACTGTATGTGGAATTTTTAATATACCCATAGCCGAAAATTTTGAAACTACATCTGAATATCAGCTCCCCCTTTGTTGGTCAGCAATAAATGCTGGAGCTGGCTCTGTATATGTAGTTACCAATGGACAAAGCACAAGTGGAGCAAACAGTATTAAAATGTCATGGATAAATTATAATTCTGTTGCCTTACTTATTACACCAGAAATAAATAATCCCATTAATGAGCTTTATATATCTTATAAAGCCAAAACCAACAACACATCTGCTCAGCCCTATATCACAATTGGAACTATTGACGATCCAAATCAGTTAAATACCTTTTCCCCCTTATATAATCATTACTTAACATCAAACTTTTTGGATTTTAATTATTATTTTAATAATTATTCGGGAACCCATTCCTACATTGCTCTAAAAATTACATGTACACAGGAATTTGTAGCAGAAGCTTTTATTGATGATATCATCATCGGTATTTTACCAACATGCATCCCTCCCAATACTTTAAACAGCCAGAACATTACTGATAATTCAGCCACAATAACCTGGCAAAATGGGAGTAATGAGCTTCTATGGGATTTAAAATATGGAACAACAGGATTTGATGTTGATACACAAGGCGTATTAATCAGTGATATTAACTCAAATTCATATCTTTTAAATGCTGTGTTAAACAGTGGCACAACATATGATGTTTATGTAAGGGCTGATTGTGGAGCGGGGAGTACAAGCACTTGGGTGAAAACTACTTTTACAACCTTATGTTTACCCTTTACAGTACCTGTATCTGAAAACTTTGATATGATAACACCTCCAAATCGGCCTAATTGCTGGTCTGTTATTGAATCCGGTTTTGCCCAGATTGAAACTGTAAACTGGGGAGAATCTGTAAGTGATACCAATTCTCTCAGAGTCTTTAAACAAATACAGGATACTGCATTATTCATCTCCCCTGAGTTTATATCTGATATTAATGCACTGAGCATAACTTTCAATGCCAAGAAAGCCAACTGGGTAAATAATGCAAGTTTATTATTAGGTACTATTACTGACCCATATAATTCATTTACATTTACAAGCTTACAACAGTTTAATCTGGACAATGTATATGATGAATATACATATTATTTTAATAATTATTCAGGTAATGATAATTATATCGCCTTTAAGTTTGTTACTGATGATAACTCTTCAGAAGCATTTATTGATGACATTACTATTGATTCATTGCCCGATTGCATACCTCCTCATACATTAGCAATACATAATATTAGCGATAGTTCAGCTCAGGCATCATGGCAGGCAGGATATAATGAAACTTTATGGAACTTGAAATACGGCCTTACAGGATTTGACCCTAATACTCAGGGTATAAGTATTAATGGTCTTTCCTCAAGTTCTTATAATTTTAATAATACATTAAACCCCAATACTTCTTACGATGTTTATGTTCAAGCTGATTGTGGGTCTGGACAACTAAGCTCATGGATATTTGAAAACTTTTCTACCCTCTGTTCTTCTTATCCTGTACCCCTTGATGAAAACTTCGAAAGTACCTTGCCACCAAATATTCCTGATTGCTGGTCTTCTATAAAAACAAACAATGCTCAGATTAATGTGGTGGATGTGAGCTGGCATGCACTAAATGGAACTAACAGCTTAAATATTACTAAACAACAGCAAGATGTGGCTTTAATTATTACACCTGAACTCATTCCCAATATACAGTCCCTGTATTTCTCATTCCATTCCAAAAAACAATACTATATATCTGATGCAGTTATTATTCTTGGAACAATGAGTAATCCACTCGATGAAAATACTTTTTCGTATGTTACTCAATTCACACTTGAAAATTACTATCAGGATTTTGAATATTATTTTCATAATTATGCCACTTCTGATAGATATATTGCTTTAAAACTTGAAACAACTGATGTTTATGCGGATATCTATATAGATGATATACACATTGATTCTTTACCTAGTTGTATCCCCCCAAATAATCTAACAGTCAGTAACATAACTGATAATTCAGCAATACTTAACTGGCAAATAGGAAATTTCGAATTCCTCTGGAATATGGTTTATGGTTTTACAGGATTCGACCCAAATACTCAAGGCACAATGGTGAACGGTATTACCAGTACTACCTATAATTTTAACAGTACATTAAATCCATCAACAACCTATGATGCTTATATTCAGGCCGATTGTTTCGGAGGTGATTTGAGCACTTGGGTTAAAGTTTCATTTTCCACACTTTGTGCTAGCTTCTCTACACCATTAATTGAAGATTTCGAAAATATACTGCATCCAGAAATGCCTGCCTGCTGGAGTTATTTTAAT
>CAZVOS010000051.1:0-9848 GCA_964628845.1 uncultured Bacteroidales bacterium
AACTTCCCTTGCCTTTGCCTCGTCAACCCTTCTTGGCAAGGCAAGAAGTTCAATTGAGCTTGCGCTTTCCTTCTGCTTTTCTTCAGCTGCTTTTTGCTTCGGTTCTTCAGCAGCTTCTTCTTCGACAACACCTTCAATTTCAGACACGCTATTCTTTAATTCTGAATTAATAAGTAAACGCACCGCTTCACAAGCTGAAGGAACAATATAATTGTCAATATCCTTTTTTATCAAAGCTTTGTTGGTAAAATAAAATAAAGATGTGAATGCTTTATATTCATCTGTTGTTATATTATTTAATCGCAGTATCCGTATATGCTGTTCTTCTTTTTGCTTTATTATAAATAAGCCAAGCAATGAAAGAACAAAAATAATTGAAATGCTTAATCTTGATAAATACTTTTTAATGACTGTTTGCATATTGATTATTGTTTGCAAGTTAGTAATTTTTTTAATATTACATTAATTAATTGTATTATATTTGCCCATCAAATATTTTTATTTATATAGATATTATTACATTTCATATTTATTTTATGACAATTAAAAAATATTATATTATAATCTATTTTTTTACTTTGTTAATTTTAATAGCTATATTATCTTTCCATTTTTATATTCAAAGGGAATATAGGATTTTTAAAAAAATAAGCCCCATCATTTCATTCGAATCTTTTAAAGAAAGATTCTTAGAAGACGAAATTTTTACTTGCGACATAAATAATTTACATGCTTATTTCAGCCAGAGTACTTTAAAACATTCGAAAGATTCATTACTTTTTAATACTTTTTTTTCGGATTCAAAAAATCAAAAAAATAATATAATCAATTTTTTCGATTTTATTTTTTTTCTCACTTCAAAAATTTCAACGGTTTCATATTTTACCCATGATGTTAACAACCAACTTAAATTAATAGTAATTATGAGTGGGTCGCATAGAACTACTATTATCTTATACTTAACCGAAGCAGAAAACAATTATAAAATAAATAGTGTTACAGGTTTTGATGAATTAATACATTTACTTGATAGATTAATCAGATAAGCATGCAATTAAATAAGAATAATAAATTTCTTTTATTAATAATAAGTCTCAATGTTATTTTCTTTTTATTAATTTTAATTGCTTTTTTTACTAAACTAAAACCATTTGAAAATTCCATTTTAAATAATGAAATCCCTTATTATTTAAACATTTTAATGCAGATTACACAAAGTTTTGGCTTCCTGTTTTTTTTATCTTTATCGTGCTTAATTGTTTATATTTTAAGAAACAATCCTTATTTAAAAACAATCAATATGATTGTTGCATTAATTATTGTTATCAGTTCATACTTCTGGCTTATTTTAGTATCTTATTTTATAACTCCTGATACAGAAGGTTTTTACGTGATATTCAGGATAATGAATATTGGCTTGTTCAAC
This sequence comes from uncultured Bacteroidales bacterium, assembly GCA_964628845.1. GTDB lineage: Bacteria > Bacteroidota > Bacteroidia > Bacteroidales > PXBB01 > JAKIYU01. The sequence goes on from CAZVOS010000051.1 coordinate 1,427, forward strand.
GATATTAAAATACTTTCTTTATTATCAGATTCACGCTATTTTACAAATATCCTGCATGGAATTAATCCTTTTATTTTTGGTGGCATCTCATGGTATAAAACCATACCTACAATCTCATTATGCCTATTAACATTTTCTTTATCTTTTGTTATTAAAGCCATTTTAGGCAATTATGTGAATTTTATAAAAGCTATATTAATAGCTTCATTTATAATTATTTTGCATTTTTCGATGATACCAGGTATTTATAGGGACTTATTCTGTATGACATCAAGTTTTGTATTTCTATATGCATGGATAAGCTATTTCTTATGGGTGGGATTCTTCTTTAAGTTAATAAATACAATAAATCTAAATATTAAAATTATTTATTTTTTTCTGTCAATTATTTTTTTAGTTGCCACCTATGGAATAAACGAAATGATGTTATTAATAAATAGTATGACTTTATTAATTTTATGGCTATATTTTTTATTTTATAAAAGAAAATCAATATCAGATTTAATTCCTTTTTTTATTATCTCTTTTTTTTGTTTTTTATTAATTTTTAAAATGCCAGGATTAACAGGTAAAGATGAGGATATTGCCTTAAAAAGGAATTTTCATGAATACATATCTATATTTTCTACAGGTAGCAAACATTTTTTTTATACTTATTTTAATTGGTTATTCTTAAATAAAATAACCTTTGCTTTTATTTTATTATCCATTGTATTAATGTATCCTTTTTCTAAAAACAATTTCATTAAAAGTATAAATAAAACACATATTCTATTTATACTGCTTATTCTATTTACTGCATCTCTTATTATTGTATTAACTTTCTATTCAATAAGAAATGTCAATCTATATCCTAACAGAATATATAATTTTATTAACTGGATTTTTATTGCACTTACATTAGCAATAATACCCATTTTTATACATAAAATTAATTTTATAAGTAATAATTTTATACAAAAATATAAACACCAACTGCTTATGTTTTTTCTCTTTTATATTTTTTTTCAAATAAATCTTTCAACCAATAACTTTACAATAATACGAAATGACTTTATAAGCAAAAAGCTTAGTTCTTTTAATGATAGAATTACTAAACGATACAACACTTATATTTATCCTGAAAGCATAGGACAATGGAAAATAATTTATACAGATACATTGTTATTGATACCTGATATTTATATAGATTTTTTATATATTACACCCAACAAAAAAGAAAAATGGGATAATGACTATGCCGCATATTTTAAAGCAGACGAAATAATGCTTCAAGGAGATACAATTTCAAATAAAAATGAAATTAAGAAAAAATTAAACGAATTATCCGCCCAAAGATAATTTAAATACATCTTTTTAAAAAGTTTTCAATTATTCAAAGCTTTTTTATACCTTTACGCTCCAATTTTTTCAGCTCATTAATAAATAAAATATATATCAAAAAATGAAAATTTATCAGACATCAGAAGTAAAAAATGTGGCACTTATAGGTGGTGCAAAAAGTGGAAAAACAACGCTGGCAGAAGCCATGGTATTTGAAGGAGGATTAATAAACAGACGTGGTTCTGTTGACGAGCGCAACACCTTGTCCGACTATAGGGAAATTGAAATTGAACGTCAAAATTCAATTTTTTCTTCAGTATTATTTACCGAAATCGGTGGAAAAAAAATAAACATCATCGACAATCCTGGTTTTGATGATTTTATTGGTGAAGTTATTGCCTCCCTCAAAGTGGCAGATACTGCCTTGATGGTTATCAATGCACAAAATGGAGTGGAAGTAGGCACAGAAATTACCTGGAGACACACCACCTCTAATAAAACACCCGTTGTTTTTGTAGTTAATCAGTTAGAACACGACAAAGCCAACTTCGATGAAACACTCCGACATCTCAAACAACAGTTCAGCGAAAAAGTTACTATTGTTCAATATCCTGTCAACTCAGGTATTGGATTCAATCAGGTTATTGATGTGGCCAAAATGAAACTGCTCAAATATCCCAAAGGAGGTGGCAAACCCGAAATTCTTGACATTCCTGCAAACGAATTAACCAAAGCCGAAGAACTACACAATAAACTTATCGAAGCTGCTGCCGAAAGTGATGAATCACTAATGGAAAAATTCTTCGAAGATGGCACACTGTCTGAAGCCGATTTCCAAAAAGGCGTTAAATTAGGCATTGCCCGCAGGGATATGTACCCTTTATTCTGTATTTCTGCAAAAGAAAACATTGGTATTTCTGTGCTGCTCGACTTTATTAGTTGCTATTGTCCTTCATCAACCGACCTGCCTTTCCCTAAAACAACCGATGGTAAAGAATTAAAATACGACATCAGTCAAGCTGCCTGCGCTTTTGTATTCAAAACATCCATCGAACCCCACCTTGGTGAAGTCACATTTTTCAAGGTATTGTCAGGACAAATTACCGAAGGTATGGATATGATTAACCCTGTTACAAACTCTAAAGAAAGAATCTCTCAGATATTTGCTATTAATGGTAAAAACAGAACTAAAATAGAAAAAGTACTCTCAGGAGATATTGCTTCTACAATAAAACTTAAAGACACTTTTACAAATAACACATTGAGTACCTCTAAAAATGCAGACGATATAGTTGAGCCAATAGTATTTCCAAATCCAAAATTCAGAACCGCTATAAAAGCTAAAAATAATAATGAAGAGGAAAAACTAGGAAGTGTTCTTAAACGCTTACGCAGTATCGACCCCACTATTATTGTAGAGCATTCAATAGAATTAAAACAAACCATTGTGCATGGTCAGGGCGAATTGCACCTTAACATAGCCAAATGGCAGATAGAAAACCTCGACAAAGTAGAAATAGAATTTATTGCCCCTAAAATCCCTTACCGCGAAACCATTACAAAGCCAGCCAAATCGATGTACCGCCACAAAAAACAATCAGGTGGTGCCGGGCAGTTTGGCGAAGTACACATGATGATTGAACCCTGGTTTGAAGGTAAAACACCTCAAAATGAATTTCCTATCAGGGGTACCGATGAAATAAAACTCAACTGGGGAGGTAAACTCATTTACCAGAACTGTATTGTGGGCGGTGCTATTGATGCACGTTTTCACCCTGCTATCCTCAAAGGTATCATGGAAAAAATTGAAGAAGGCCCTCTTACCGGCTCTTATGCCCGCGATATTGTTGTAAGTATTTATGATGGCAAAATGCACCCTGTCGATTCAAACGAAATCTCTTTTAAACTTGCAGGCCGTAACGCTTTTAAAGAAGCTTTTAAAAATGCAGGACCAAAAATTCTTGAACCCATCTATGATGTTGAAGTCCTTGTTCCCGAAGACCGCATGGGCGATGTTATTACCGACCTCCAAGGAAGAAGAGGTATTATGATGGGCATGGAAAGTGAAGGCACATACCAGAAAATTAAAGTCCGTGTACCTCTTGCCGAAATGAACAAATATTCTACTTCTTTAAGCTCACTTACAAGCGGTAGAGCCACCTACGGACTTAAATTTGCAGAATATCAGCAAGTACCACCCGATGTACAGGAGGCACTGCTCAAAGCTTACGAAGCTCAGGAAAAAGACGAAGAATAGATATTTTTTAAGTTTATTCTGTTATATACCAAGCTTGCTTTTGCTTTTGCTTAAGGCGAAGGCAGAGGCGAAGGCGAAGGTTAAACATTATTTTCTTTATCCCTGACAGGTTCTGCGAACCCTGTCAGGATAAAGAAATTAAAATTGAACTCTTTGTGTCCTTTTTGCGGTTAAAAATCAAAAAACACATCCCCAATCTGCGTATATACGTATCATATACGTTATCAGCATTCCATTATTAATCGGTGCATCACATCTGCTAATCATCAAATCATCCCATCCGCCCACATCGGTTATATTAAACTCACTCCGAACTCTATCCAGATAAACCCCGCAAGCTCGCGTCTCCTGACGCGTGCAATAGTATCAAAATATGTTGTTTAAAACTGACAACTTATTTTATAGTTATTAATTCTCTTGAAATTAATTCAACATCAAACAAGTTGTTTAAATCAGCATAATTACGTGCCGAACTATACATGTAATCTTCTGGCTTAATTACAATACCTGCTTCAACTGCATTGTTGTGAATATAGTTCAGTTTTTGCCATATAAATTTGTTAGAAAATAAAACAATTGGTCGATTCCCGTCCTGCCACACTTTGTATTTCTTTATACGTTTCAATCTTTCCCCTTCTTTTCTAAATACACTCATGGTTTTTTTTGCAAACGTATTATTTTCAACATTTAATTTTTTCACAATTTCTCTTGAAGTAAATTTTTTCAAATCTCGTAAAACTTCAGAAAGACTTTCGGTGCCGTTTGATTGTGCAATCAAATGAACATGATTTGGCATAATACAATAAGCATATATCAATAAACCTCTATTCTGCTGATAAAACTTTATGGCATTTATTATAATCAATTTATATGAATCCTCTTGCAATACCTTTTGCCACTCCACTATAGTAAATGTAACAAAATAGGCCTTTTCTTTATCCGCAGTTTTGTATTTTTCAGACATGATTAACAAAGATACATTTTTTTGAAATCAGATGATGTGATGGCGCAATAGATTTTTGCATATTGTACGCGTCAGGAGACGCGCACTAACATTTTTTAACGAGCGCCATCAAGGGTTTCAGTAAAATAGTTTTTCACTTTTCGTGCTACTTTATCATTTTTGAATCCTGAAATAAATTTACTTTTTTTGTCCATTCTTAAACTTTTTTGTGTAAACTTATTTTAGGACAAGACATTATCGGCTAGAAAAAAGCTATTTACATGGTGCACACAATCTATAACAGCTATCTCGGCACCAACAAGGTCACATGCCCAATATAATGGTAGGTTTTGCCCAAATGGTCTTTGGCAATGATTTTATACACATAAACATCCTGCATCAATGGCTCATCATTTCTTTTGGAGCGGCCATTCCAGCCATCACTTAAACTGTGACTTTCGAACATCATCTCGCCCCAGCGGTCGAAAATGTACATGGTGTATTCGGAAATATTTGTACCTGACGCATTAAAATAATCATTTAGTCCATCACCATTGGGTGTGAATGTATTGGGAATGTATATCGAAAATCCCGGCAAAATGCGTATAATTCCAGATACAGAGTCAACACACCCATATTCCGATTGCACTGTTAATATCACAATAAAATTGCCCTCATCCGAAAATTTATGCGTGGGGTTTTGCAGTGTCGAAAAATTATTATTCGAAGCAGGGTCGCCAAAGTTCCAGAACCATGTGTATGCATGTACCGAAGCATCGTTAAATGTGATATAAGGATACTCTATACTGCCATAAGGAGGTACTGGTGTAAAAGATGCAATAGGTGTAGGGTAAACAGTTATCAGATTGTTGTAAACCAGTGTCTTCTGACAACCATCGGTAGTAATAACTGTTAAGGTAACCGAATATGTTCCTGCATATTGAAACAGATGCGAAGGGTTTTGTTGTACAGAATTATTCATAGCCCCGGAGGCAGGGTCGCCAAAATCCCAGTACCACGACTGAATGCTCTGTGGTGTTGAATCTGTAAAACTGACAAGAAGCGGTTCGCATCCATTGTACTTATCAGCAATAAAGGCAATTACAGGAGATGGAAATATCGACAGCACAACATCATCAGTAGCCGAGCAGCCATGAATATCAGTTACCGTTACAGTATAGGTTGTTTGTGCGGGTGGATTGGCTATAGGATTTTGAATATACGCATCGTTTAAACTCCCTGCTGGACTCCATTGGTATTGAACACCACCAGTGGCACTTAATGTAGCTGTTTCTCCTGTACAAATACTAAAATCATTACCCGCATCGGCTGGCGGAGGATAATTAACCGTAACACTTACTGCATCACTGGCTGAACAACCGTTGTTGTCCGTTACAGTTACAATAAAATCGCTTGTGGCGGGTGGACTTACAGTTATAACAGCAGTATTATCTCCTGTATTCCACACATACGTGATACCTCCTGAAGCGGTTAACTGAGCATCTTCCCCTTCGCATATGGCTTGATTGGTTCCTGCATCAGCCGGTGGTAAACTCATTATACTTACGAGCACATCATCACTTTGTTTACATCCATTTACATCAGTTACAACAACGGTATATGTTGTATTTATCAGAGGAAAAACAATAGGGTTATTTATATTGTTATTCGTCATATTTGTATTGGGAGTCCATTCGTAATACAGCCCTCCGGAAGCATTAAGTGTTGTTGAATCTCCGTAACATACAGCCACATTATTACCTGCACTGGCATTGGGTAAAGGATAAACTGTAAGCACCATGGCATCGGTTGATGAGCACCCATTGGCATCCGAAACAGTTACAGTATAGGTAGTCGTGATTGTGGGTGAAGCTACAGGATTGTCAATACCTGTATTACTAAGTCCAGCAGCAGGGGACCACAAATAGTTTGAACCCCCATTGGCTTGTAATAAAGCAGATTCGTAAATACATATGGCATCATCATTACCTGCATCGGCAACGGGCAGGTTATTAATGGTAAGAATCATATTACTCGTTTCCGAACAGGTATTTGCATCGGTTACTGTTACTGTATAAGTAGTTGTTACAGTAGGGTTAGCCACAGGGTTGGCTATATTGGGATTATTGAGTGTTGCAGCCGGCGACCACACATAACTGACTCCTCCCATAGCATTGAGTGTGGCAGAATACCCCAAACATATACTCTGATTATTACCTGCTGTTGCCAAAGGCAAGGCATTGATTGTAAGCACCATATTATCAGTAGCTGAACATCCATTGACATCGGTTACTGTTACAGTATATGTGGTTGTTATTGTTGGTGAAGCTGTAGGATTGGCTATTTGATTGTTACTTAAACTGGCTGCTGGCGACCATGCATACGTAATACCCCCACTGGCATTTAAGCTTGTACTATTGCCAATACAAATGGCTTGATTTACGCCTGCATCTGCCGGCGGCAAAGCATTAATTGTAACAAACACATCATCAGTTGCTGAACAACCGCTGTTATCAGTTACTGTTACTATATAGGTGGTATTCACCTGTGGGGAAACATTAATACTTTGTGTATTGGAACCATTACTCCACTGATACTGCACACCACCCGTAGCTGTAAAATTGGCCGACTGATTTAAACATATTATCTGGTCGGTGCCTGCATTGGCAGGTGGTAAATTATTTACAGATACAATATTACTGCTTGTGGCAGAGCATCCATAACTGTTGGTTACTGTTACTGTATAGGTGGTGGTTATTGTGGGTGAAGCCACAGGATTTGATATATTTGAATTATTCAAACTTGAGGCAGGTTGCCATAGATATGAAGTACCTCCACTTGCTTGCAAATTGGTACTATACCCATTACATATCGTGGCATTAGGTCCAGCATTTGCCAGAGGTAAAGGATTTACTGTAAGCACCATACTGCTTGTGTTTGAGCAGCCATTACTGTTGGTTACGGTAAGCGTATAAGTGGTTGTTACGCTAGGATTAGCCACAGGATTTGCTATTGCATTATTATTTAAACCCGTTGTTGGAGACCACACATAAGCCGTTCCCCCTGAGCCATCCAATGTGGTACTGTTGCCTATGCAAATGGCCTTATTTGGCCCTGCACTCGCATTGGGCAATGGATTAACAGTTAATACCATATTATCTGTAGCAGAGCAGTTATTGGCATTACTTACATTAACAGTATAGGTTGTTGTAATTGAAGGTGTAGCCACAGGATTTGAAATATTGGCATTGCTTAAACCCACAGCGGGCGACCACAGATAGTTTATCCCTCCTGTTGCATTTAAATTAGCGCTCTCATTTATGCAAATGGCTGCATCATTACCCGCATTTGGAGTAGGCAATGGATTTACTGTAACCACCTTACTGCTGCTTGCCGTACACCCATTGGCATCCGTTACAGTTACTGTATAGGTAGTTGTAGCTGCTGGCGAAGCTACAGGATTATATATATTGGGGTTACTTAAACCCGTAGCAGGCGACCACACATAGGACACCCCTCCTGTGGCATTAAGAGTGGTACTTCCTCCTGTACATATTGCACTATTAAAGCCCGCACTGGCATTAGGTAAAGGATTAACTGCAAGCACCATACTGCTGGTTCCTGAACATCCGTTAGTATTGGTTACTGTAACTGTGTAAGTGGTTGTTACAGTTGGATTTGCAGTAGGTGTGGCTATTGTGCTGTTATTCAAATTCAGTATTGGTGCCCAATTGTAAGAGGTACCCCCCGAACCATTAAGTGTGGTACTCGCTCCTATACATATATTTTTATTTGGCCCTGCACTGGCATTTGGAGAAGGACTCATAGTAACCACAGCATTATCACTCGCAGTGCATCCATTGCCATCGGTTACGGTTACTGTATATGTGGTATTTGCT
>CAZVOS010000052.1:0-9682 GCA_964628845.1 uncultured Bacteroidales bacterium
ATTAGAAAAATCCATACTCAAAATAAAAGAAAATCCTCAATATGATGGCTATACGATGAATCGGCTTACCAATTATTGTGGGCAATGGATAAGACACGGGGGCTGGTATCCCGATACAAAAACCCGCCTTTGGAACAAAGAGAAGGGGCAATGGGGAGGCATAAACCCTCACGACAAGGTTATCATGCAAAAAAACACTCATTTGCTGCACCTTAATGGCGATTTATTGCACTACTCCTTTTATACGAGGCAACAGCATATAGAACAAATCATAAAATTCAACCAGATAGGAGCAAGGGCTATGTTTAAAAAGGGTGTTAAACCATCCTTTTTTAAACTTTTTTTCCATCCCATGGCCCGCTTTATTAAGATGTATATTCTCAAATGTGGCTTTCTTGATGGTGCTCATGGTTTGTTTATAAGCTATAAATCTGCCTGGGGCAACTACCTGAAGTATAAGATGTTGAGCGATTTGTGGAAAAACAATTAAACACAGCTTTATTATTCTTTCTTATGATATTTTCGCCCTTACCTTATAAGTTACTAACAACTTATTAATTCCCTATTACCTATCCATAAATTGTAATAATTTTGTATTTTTAAAGTTTAATACCTACTGAAAAAATTTAAATGAAATTTGTTAACCTTGCATTGTTATCTGCTCTGGTTTTGATAGCTATCCCAATTGTGATACATCTTTTTAATTTAAGGAAGTACAAGATTATATATTTCAGCAATGTCCGGTTCTTAAAGGAAATAAAAGAGGAAACACGTAAACAATCACGGCTGAAACATCTCTTTGTTTTACTGATGAGGATTTTAACAGTGGCTTTTATCGTCTTTGCATTTGCCCAGCCCTATATTCCTGATAAATCGAATATCATTATTACTGAAAAAGATTTCGTATCTGTTTATGTTGATAATTCTTACAGCATGGAAGCTGTAGGAGTTGATGGAAGCTTGCTCAATGCTGCAAAGGAAAAAGCTAAGGAAATTGTGGGCGCCTACCGCAGCACAGACGATTTTCAAATTCTCGATAACAGCTTTTTAGCAATCAATCAGATGCTTATTAATAAAGACCAAGCCCCTGAACAAATATCAAATATTGATTTTTCTTATCATTACCGTACATTATCACAGATTGTTGAACGTCAGTTAAATCTGGTGCAATCAAAAGAATATAAACAAAAATTCTTGTATATTATTTCCGATTTTCAGAAGAATTTTGTTGATATTAAAAATATTAAAATTGATACAAATGTTAAGGTTTTTCTTATACCAATAACTGCTCAGGAAGGGAATAATCTTTTTATTGATTCAGCTTGGTTCGATAATCCTGTTAAGCTGAAAAACCAAAATCTAATTCTTAAAGCCCGTATTAAAAATGCGTCTGATAAATCGTTTGAGAAAAACCCCGTTAAATTATATGTCAACAAGCAACAAGTTGCTCTTACCAGCTTTGATATCAACCCATGGTCCGAAACTATTATTGAACTACCCTACAGAATAAATGAAAATGGTGTTCAAAATGCTTATATAGAACTTATTGACTATCCTGTGACTTACGATGATAAATTTTATTTTTCTTACTACGTTAAAGATATCATTTCAATTCTATGCATCAATAATAAAAATGAAAACAAATTTATTAATGCATTATTTCAGAACGATTCTGCTTTTGTCTTAAATAATGTGGATAACAGAACTATTGATTACTCCAGATTGGCTCATTTTGATTTAATAATTCTTAACGAATTTGAAGAAATAACTTCTGGCTTATCCCACGAACTGAGCAAATATATACGAAACGGTGGCAGTTTATTTGTTTTACCTGGCTTTAATCTCGATGTGGATAATTTTAATATGTTCTTATCATCATTATCTGATGTGCAAATCAATAAACCGGATACACAAAAATTAAAAATTAGTAAAATCAATTTTAGCCATCCTCTTTACAAGGATGTTTTTGAAAAATTTCCGGAAAACCTTAATGTTCCCGAAGTAAGAAAACATTATGTGTTTAAAACTGCAAATAAGACTCAATCAGAGGACATATTAAGCATGCAAAATGCCCATCCTTTTTTAAGTCTTTTCTATATCGAAAAGGGCTTTTTATATCTGTTGGCTGCTCCTTTGCATAAAGATTTTTCTGATTTTCAATCCCATGCAATTTTTGTTCCTACTCTTTATAATATGGCAATAAACAGTATGGCTGCATCAGAATTATATTATCTGTTGGGAAAGGATAATTCATTTAATTTTTTTAATTCGACTTCGAATCTAAAGGAAACCTACAAAATCAAAAATACAGAAAACGATTTTGAGTTTATCCCTCAGTTTAACAATGCTTTTTCGTACATCACATTCTTTGTTAATGAACAACTCACAGAAGCTGGTAATTATACCCTGAATTATAAAGATGCTGAATTAAGTGGTGTTTCATTTAATTATAATAGGCAGGAATCAGTTCTAAACTATTATAATGAAAATGAACTTAGAGAGATTATTAAAAATACAGATTTAAATAACATTTTCTTGATTGATACAAAAAAAGAAACTGTTGGTTCAGTTATAACAAAAATCAATCAGGGCTTTATTTTGTGGAAATATTGTATTATTTTTGCACTTATTTTCAGTGCCATTGAAATATTATTGCTTCGATTCTGGAGATAAAGATTAATAAGGCATTTAAAGATGAATACTTTTGATGATAAAGCTATAAACAACGAAGAGGGGAATGGTACCAACGATATCAGTGAGTTAAAGAAGACCACACTTATTTCGGAGATGTACGAAAACTGGTTTCTCGATTATGCCTCTTATGTCATCCTTGAGAGGGCTGTTCCCGATTTGAAAGATGGACTAAAACCAGTACAGAGACGCTTGCTGCATTCAATGAAAGAATTGGATGATGGGAGGTACAATAAGGTGGCTAACATCATAGGAAACACTATGAAGTACCATCCTCATGGTGATGCTTCTATTGGTGATGCGCTTGTTCAACTAGGTCAAAAAGACCTGTTGATAGATACACAGGGTAATTGGGGCAATATCCATACAGGTGATGGGGCAGCCGCTCCACGTTATATCGAAGCACGCCTTTCTAAATTTGCCCTCGATATCGTGTTTAATCCCAAAACAACTCAATGGAAACCATCTTACGACGGCAGAAATAAAGAACCTTTTACACTGCCTGTCAAATTTCCTTTACTATTGGCTCAGGGTACAGAGGGCATCGCAGTAGGCCTTGCCTCAAAAATACTGCCTCATAACTTTAACGAACTCATTGATGCTTGTATAAAACTTTTAAAAGGTGAATCTATTCAATTATTTCCCGATTTTCCCACTGGAGGCCTCGCTGATTTCTCAAAGTATAATGATGGTTTAAGAGGAGGCAGAGTTAAAATTAGAGCACGTATTGTGCAGCTTGATAAAAAGACCCTTTGCGTAACAGAATTGCCTTTCGGAAAAAATACTGTAACCCTTATCGAATCAATTATTTCAGCTAATGATAGAGGTAAAATAAAAATTAAGAAAATTGAAGATAATACAGCCCAAAATGTAGAAATTCTTATTCATCTGGCTCCTGGTATTTCTCCAGACCAGACTATTGACGCCCTCTATGCCTTTACCGATTGCGAATTTACATTATCTCCCAACTCTTGTGTTATTGATAACAACAAGCCAAAATTCCTTTCTGTAACCGAATTGGTTGAAATATCCAACAACAATACTCTGGATTTACTTAAACAGGAGTTAACAATTAAAAGAGAAGAACTCCTTGAACAGCTTTTCTTTAGTTCACTCGAAAAGATATTTATCGAAAAACGCATATACCGCAATATTGAAAAATCTGAAACATGGGAAGATGTTATTGATACTATTGATAAAGGACTCGAAAAATATAAAAAACTCTTTTACAGAGAAATAACAAAGGATGATATCATCAAACTTACTGAAATAAAAATCAAAAAAATTTCAAAATATGATGTCAGTAAAACAGATGAACATATCAAATCACTCGAAGAACAAATAAAAGAAACAGAACACCATCTGGAACATCTTATCGAATATGCCATCGATTTTTACGAAAGAATTAAAGAGAAATATGGCAAAACAAGGGAACGTAAAACAGAAATAAGAAATTTCGACACCATTGAAGCCACTAAAGTGGCTGTTGCAAACGAAAAACTTTATGTAAACAGAGCTGAGGGTTTTGCAGGTACTTCACTTAAAAAAGATGAATATGTTTGTGAATGCTCTGATATAGATGATATCATTGCTATCAGAGAAGATGGGACATTTATTGTAACAAAGGTATCAAATAAAGTATTCCTTGGCATAAATATCTTACATATTGCAGTTTTTAATCGCAACGACGATAGAACAATTTATAACCTTATTTATCTCGATGGCACTAAAGGAAGAACCATGGTTAAAAGATTTGCCATTTTGGGTGTTCAAAGAGATAAAGAATACAAACTTATCAAAGGCAATAAATATTCTAAAATATTATACCTTACTGCAAACCCTAATGGAGAAGCTGAAGTGGTTACTGTCTATCTTAAACCTAAACCACGTCTTAAAAAACTTTATTTCGAATTCGACTTTTCTACTATTGAAATAAAAAATAAAAGCTCTAATGGCAATATACTAAGTAAAAATCCTGTAAGAAAGATTGTTCTTAAACTTGAAGGTATTTCAACATTGAGTGCTATTAATATCTGGTACGACGATACTGTAAAAAGACTCAATACAGACAACCGTGGCACTTTATTGGGCTCTTTTATGTCCGATGACAAAATCGTATCTTTCAATAAATCAGGAACATATAAGCTAACGGGCTATGAGCTTACCACACATTTTGACGATGATATGTTTAAAATTGTCAAGTTCAGAGATAACATTACTGTTACTGCTATCTATTTTGATAATGAAAGTCAGAGTATTTATCTTAAAAGATTTATTGTAGAATACAGCGAAAAGAAAATATATTTTATTGGTGACGATACCAATAACTATTTAATAGCATTTAGTTTAAATTATGCACCCCTTATTAAAATTACCTATCCTGCCGATACCAAAAAGAAAATTACTGAGGAAGAAATAGATGCCAACGAATTTATTGCTGTTAAGAGTTATAAAGCCAAAGGTAAAAGATTGACAAATCACCTGCACGAAACCATTGAAATTATTGAAGCTGAAGAGATTCCCGAAGAAGTTGTTGAGAATGAATGTCCAGAAGAAGTGAACCTGATTAATGACAATGATAACATTATTCATGATATTGAAGATATACAAAATGATACTATTGAGCAGCAAATCCCCATAAATGATGCCCTTATTAATACATCTAATAAGCAAGTTGAAACACAAGAAAATGACGAACTTAAAGTACAATTGCCTGAAACAGATATAAAAAAACCTGTTAAAAAAAAGAAAAATGAAAAAAGACTTGTTTACATAGATGAAGATTTGAAAAAAGAAATCGAAGATTTTGTAAATAATAATATACCTGCTGAAGAAAAGAATAATGAGATAAAAGATTCATCGACTACTAAAATTGAAAAGAAAGAAAAAAAACCGTCTCCTAAAAAAAATAAAAAATCCGATACCGGAGGAAGTTTGGATTTATTCTCACAAATGGGTTTAGACCTCGATTAATATATTAGAAGTATATATGTTAACTTCTTTTTTTAGGTTAAAATTAACTATTATTAAAAAAAACTTTATATTTTTGTATATAGACATTAATATATACATTACTTTGTGATTAGAAGAACATTTATTTTGTTATTTTTTCTTATATTCATAAAACTTTATTCTAAAGCTCAAACTTTAAATAATTTTTCAACAATTTATAATGTTTCGGGCACTTACATCTATGTGAATGGCTCTACATTAAATGCTTCTTCAGGAATTATTACAATGGATGCATCATCAGGATTGCCTTCAGAAATAATAACAGTTGATTTTATCAATAATGGGCAAAGCAGTGGGCGAGGTATTTATCAGCTTAAAGGCAATTGGCTTAATAATAATATTTTTTATGCCGACAGCAGTGCTGTTTTTTTGTCGGGTGCTTCTCAGATTATTGGGGGCATTGTACCAACATATTTCTTTAATCTGAACCTTGCAGGCACAGGAGTTAAGACACAAAATAACCATCAGTATGTAAGTAATATACTAAATCTGAATGATATAGAACTCAGCACGGCAGAATATAGCATGTTTGTAACAAATCCTTTACTTAATGCCATTCAGCGTACTACGGGCTTTGTATCCAGTTTGGATACCGGTAGCTTGGCAAGGAAAACTGCATTAAATCAGTCATACCTTTTTCCTGTTGGTTCGTCTGTTGGTGTTGTACGTTACCGTCCAGTTGAAATAGAACCGCTTACAGCCGATACAATTTTGTTTCAGGTGCGTATGGCTAATGTGGATGCCACCAGCGAAGGTTTCGACAGGAATCTTGTTCACAACGATATATGCAATACCAATTCATTATTCTACCATAGAATAAACAGGCAATCAGCCAATATTCCTGCAAAGGTATCCATCTATTTTAATGAACTTGAGGACGGGATTTGGGATGGCTTGGCTTACTGGGATACCCCACCTTTATGGCTTGTGGCTTCAGGAAGTACAGTTGTTACATCCAGCCCTATGAACCTGGCCACTGTAAATAACTGGAACATTTTTAATACAACGCCATTTATATTATATGCTAAGAATATCAATATGAACCTGGGAGCCGATACCATTATCTGCGGCAATTCATCTCTTGTTTTAGATGCAGGTGCTGGTTTTGATTCATATTTATGGAGTACTTCTGATACCACACAAAGTATTCAGGTGTCAACTACTGGCTCATATAGCGTAAGTGTAACAAAAGGCAATTGTTCTCAGTCAGATACCATACAACTTACTTTTAATCCTTTGCCTCTTGTTAATCTGGGAAATGATACCACAATTTGTGCAGGTGATTCTTTAATGCTTGATGCTGGCTTAAACTATAGCAATTATCTATGGAATAACGGAGATACTATTCAGATGTTAAATATTACAAATGCAGGAAGCTATTCTGTAACTGTTACAGATATTTATGGGTGCTGGAATTCTGATACTATTGCTATAAATACCATTTCGTATAATGCAAGTATTGATTATGTTGGAGACATCTGTTCGGATGCTTCTCCAGTAATATTAACAGCTGCCGACACAGGAGGAGTTTGGTTTGGCATTGGTATTACTGATGGAATTAATGGTGTGTTCGACCCTGTCATAGCAGGCATAGGAGCTCATCTTATAACTTATGCCATTAACTTTACTTGTGGTGATACAGCTACTGCCGTCATAAATGTTATTGATTGCACCCCTTATGAACCGCATGCTGTAGTACCTGATGCTTTTTCACCCAATGGAGATGGTGAAAATGACATACTGTATGTGAGGGGTGAAGGTATTAAAACTATGAATTTTTCTATTTATACCCGTTGGGGAGAGAAAATATTTAATACCGAAAACAAGAAAGTTGGCTGGGATGGCAGATTCAAAGAAAAAGATATGGATCCTGCTGTTTTTGTTTACCATCTTGATGTAGTTTTTGAGAACGATGAAAAATTAAAATTAAAAGGAGAGATTACTTTAGTCAGATAAAAAGATGAAGATAAGATTTGTCATTTTCTGTTTAACACTTTTGTGTATTGATTTAAATGCACAGGATTTTCATTTTTCACAATATGATGAAACCCCTCTTTTAATAAATCCTGCATTAACAGGTGCTTTTGAAGGTACACTCAGAGGTCATCTTTATTTTAGGAACCAGTGGTCAAAAGTCATCAATCCCTACGAAACCTATGGAGCTTCATTCGATGCCCGTTTAACAACTAATACTAAGAAAAAATCAAAAAATGAATCGGGATGTCTTTCTTTTGGTATATCAATAATGAAGGACAAAACGGGGAAATCAGAATTATCCGTTACGCAATCGCTCTTTTCGGTGGCTTACCATCAGCGTATTCAGAAAAACAGCTACCTGACAGGAGCTTTACAGGGTGGCTTTACCCAAAAAACCATCAATTACGACAATCTGTTGTGGGACAATCAGTACGACCCTTCAGTATCTGGTTTTAATCCTGCTTTGCCAAACAAAGAAAATAAGCTTATTGATGGATTTTCTTATACAGATGTGTCGGGAGGTTTGCTTTATACATTTAAATCGGATGAGTTACCCAATGAAATATTTGACAGAGTAAATATTAAAACAGGAATAGCATATTATTATTTTACTAAAAGCGATAAATCATTTACAGTCATTTATAACAACCCGATGTATGCGAAGCTGGTGTTTCATGCCAGAGCAGCATTAGGCATTTACAGAAGTGGTTTTTCAATGATACCTTCTATAATGTACGAGAAACAAGGCCCTAATACTGAATTTGTAGTTGGAACAGGTCTGAAATATACTTTCAGAAAGCTTTTCCAATTGAAAGGAATCTCAGATGAAGCAGGACTTACCCTTGGGTATTTGGTAAGAACATCAGATGCTTTTATTCCATATATTGCCATAGAGTTTGCTGGTTTTAATTTGGGAATAAGTTATGATGTGAACTTCAGTGACCTGAAAAAAGCTACAAAAAAAATTGGGGGAGTAGAAATCAATGTCAAATACATAAAATTATAATAAAATATTAAATAAATTATTAAGAAAATCATATCCATAACATAATGAAAAAAAATAAATTTTTTATTAATTTTATACATAAAGGGAGGTATAAAATATCACTCTTTCTTTTTGTTTTTATAATTTTTAATAACTCTGCATTTGCTCAGGGAGTGGGTATTAATAATGCGGGCTTACCCCCCGATTCCAGTGCGATGCTAGATATTATATCCACACAAAAGGGTTTATTAATACCCAGAATGACAAGTGTTCAGAAACTGGCTATTGTTAATCCTGCCACTGGCTTGATGGTATATGATACTGATTTCAATCAGTTCTGGTATTTTAATGGCACGCAATGGGTGCTAGCAATAGGCCCTGCTGGCCCAACCGGAGCTACAGGTGTAACAGGTCCTGCTGGATTGACAGGTGCTACTGGAGCAACGGGTGCCGATGGCAATGTAGGAGCAATTGGCCCAACAGGTCCAACAGGTACAGATGGTGTTGCAGGAGCGACAGGAGTAACGGGTGCCGATGGTATTGCAGGTGCAACAGGGCCTGCTGGCCCAACAGGCCCAACGGGTGCTGATGGGGTTACAGGGGCAACGGGTGCAGATGGAGCTACCGGCCCTACAGGAGCAGTAGGTCTTGCAGGTGACAGGTATGCTGATTGCAGTTCTACAGATAATGTGGATTTAAGCGTTTTAAGTTTGTCGCAAGTAATAAATATGACCTTTGCATCTGGCTTGGCTTATACTACAGGGCAAACAGTGATTATAAGCTATAATATTAACAGTTTTTTTGAAGCATCAATTATTTCATATAATAATGCCACAGGAGAAATTGTTTTGCAAGTAAGTTCTGTAAATGGAACAGGCAGTTATGCTTTGTGGTGTATCAATCTTGCAGGTGCTCCCGGACCCGCAGGGGCAGACGGTGCTACAGGCTCAACCGGTCCCACAGGTGATACAGGCGTCGCTGGTGCTGATGGTGCAACAGGTCCAACCGGCCCCACAG
>CAZVOS010000053.1:0-9651 GCA_964628845.1 uncultured Bacteroidales bacterium
CGTATAAAGCAGCAAGAATATGTTCTATAGTTTTGCAAGCCACGCCATTTTCTTCTATTGTTGTGCCTCTTGAAGTATCGGTTACATTATCAATAATAGCTTCTATATATGGTTTTTCGGGGATGTCGATGCGGCGGAATTTATATCCAAAATTATCAGGGGCAGGTTTAAAGGTCAGATTAACTCTTTCGCCTGTATGTAATCCAACACCACTTATCTTTACTTCTTTGGAGATGGTTTTTTGCTTTTCTATCATAATAAATAAGTAAATAAAAAGTTTGCAAAGGTAATATAAAAAAGCAAGTAACCTAATTTATTAAACAGTTTTTAAAAGCTCTTCTATGATGGTATCAACAGAAACAGCATCGGCTTCGGCTTTATAGTTGCGTACAATACGATGTCGGAGTACCAGGGCGGCTACTTTTTTCACATCTTCAATATCTGGAGCATACTTGCCATTAAGGGCAGCATGACATTTAGCACCTATTATAAGATATTGAGAAGCTCTGGGGCCTGCTCCCCATGCTATATATTTATGAGCTAAAGGATGAGTATTGGCTGCTGTAGGGCGTGTTTTTGATACAAGCGAAACAGCAAACTGTATTACATTTTCAACGACAGGAATTTTGCGAATAAGACTTTGAAAGTAAATAATTTCTTCAGCAGAAAGCACAACATCTATATTAATTTCTTTATCTGAGGTGGTTTCGTTTACAATATTAACTTCATCGTTGAAGGAAGGATAATCGAGCCAGATGTTAAACATAAAGCGGTCTAGTTGTGCTTCGGGCAAGGGATAAGTGCCTTCCTGTTCTATCGGATTTTGTGTAGCCAGTACAAAAAAAGGCTCTTCGAGGGCGTAAGAAAGACCAGCAACGGTGACTTTTTTTTCCTGCATTGCTTCTAACAATGCAGATTGAGTTTTGGGAGGTGTACGGTTAATTTCATCAGCCAGTATTATATTTGCAAAAACAGGGCCTTTGATGAAACGGAATTTACGGTTTTCGTCAAGGATTTCAGTACCAATAATATCAGAAGGCATAAGGTCTGGGGTAAATTGTATGCGGCTGTATTTTAAGCCCAGTGCTTGTGATATGGTATTGATAAGTAAGGTTTTTGCCAGTCCTGGTACACCAATGAGCAGGCAATGACCTCTGCCGAAAAGAGAAACAAGAACATCGTCCACCACTTTTTCCTGACCAATAATAATTTTTTGAACTTCTTTTTTGAGAAGATTATATTTATTAACAAGGGCTTTAATAGCTTCTACATCGTTTGAGTATGTCATAGTTCTTATTTATTTTATTGAATCCAATTGTTTTTAAAATTACATTGCAGGGAATTATCAATGATGTTTATATATGTAGATTTTATTTTAATATTAATCCACTTCTGTATTTCCTGATTTTGTTTATATTGTAAGGCCATGTTCTGTAATTTGTCGTAATCATCTTTAAGGTTTGCTGCGTGGGGTTCGGTACGCGATTTAAGGTAAACAATACGGTATGCTTGTTTGCCTTCGTCGGTACGCATCGGTACAGGTTTTGAAATCTCATCTGTTTTAAGCTTGTCAACAATAAAGAAAAGAGAGGGTTCAATGTCGTCGCTTTCAAATTTAGAGGTAAGAGTCATAGGGTTGATGATAATACCATTGTTGTTTTTGCTGGGGTCGTCAGAAAATTTCTGAACGGCATCGTTAAAAGAAAGTGTCGCATTTTGTATTAAAAGATAAACACTGTCGAGTTCTTTTTTGGCCTGAGCAATATCTTCAACAGTAGGTTTGGGTTGAAGTAAAATATGTCGTACATTAATGCGTTCTCCTCTGCGTTCAATCATTTGTATGATATGAAAACCTGCCTTAGATTCAATTACCTGCGATACCTCTCCTTCTTTAAGTCCATAGGCCACGGCTTCAAATTCGGGATACAGTTCGCCACGGTTTGTAAAACCGAGTTCTCCACCTTTTTTTGCAGAACCAGGATCTTCAGAATACATCACAGCCATTGCTGCAAAGTCATCTCCTTTTGCTATACGCTCACGCAAAGATAACAAACGTACTCTTGTGTCGGCTTTTACAGAGTCGGAAATATGCGGAATTTTTACAATATGTCCTATTTCAATTTCGGAGTTTACAAGGGGAATACTATCTATTGGGATATTATTAAAAAACTGACGCACTTCGGTGGGTGTTATTTTTATTTTATCAGTTATTTTTGATTCTACCTGTTGTACAAGCAGTTGTTCTTTTATGAAGTCGCTGAATTCTTTTTTAATTTCGGCTATTGATTTTTTGTAATATTCTTCGAGTTTTTCTTGAGAACCAATCTGATTGATAAAAAAACGTAAACGTCTGTCCATTTCACTTTCTACCTGACTTTCGGAAACAACAATACTGTCCACATCGGCCTGATGTAAAAGAAGTTTTTGAAAAAGTAATTCTTCAAATATTTCACATTTTAGTTCTTCGCCACCTTTATTGCCTTGTGCCAGAAACTGAATATATTGTGATTCGATATCCGATTTCAAAATAATGTGATTTCCCACAACAGCGACAATATTATCAACAATCTGGCATTCGACAGGTGGTAAAAAAAAGAGAAAGAGAAAAGTATAAAGGAGAAATGAATTTTTATTCATTATAGGTTCGTTTTTTTAAGGTTTATTTGATATAGATTTCAAAATTGTTTTTCTTCACGGCGTCGTTAAATATTTCATCTTGGTTTTTCTTTATGAGTTCAAGTTTTTGAGTATTTATAAGGATATTTTTTATATTTTCTTTTTCCATGCTTAACGGAGAAACTGTTTCTTTTATTTTATATGCTCTGATATTAAGGAAATAATTATAGAGGGAGTCTTGCATTTCGATAAAGCGGTTGTTTTTAAGAAATTCTTCCTGATTATAAGTTTTGATAGGTATTTCTTTAGTGAGGTCGTTAAAAACGAGCCACACATCATCTATAAAATAATTTACTGCTTCCCTGTCGCACAATTCTTTAAGTTTAAAAATTTCTTCGTCATCATCTGATTTGTATAATGTTTTAATTCTGTTAAGGTTTGTAGTTTTTTTTGGAGTTTTTACATAGGTCACTTTAACAATATTGTCCTTAAGTAAAAAGTTTTCTTTGTTTTCGGTATAGTATTTTTCGATGGCTTGCTCTGTAACATCAATATTTAATTTTTGACGCACCAGTTCAGTTTCATAAGTATAGATGATAAGAGAGTTACGGTATTCGGCAAGCTGTTTGTCGAAATTTTTTTGTTCGGGGCTGAGGTTTTTTTCTGCAATTTTGAGCAGTAATTTTTGGCGTATCCAGTTGTTTATATAGTTTTTGAGCAGGACGATACTGTCTTCTTCGGTTATATCGCCTTTAAATAGTTCCTGTATGTCGGAGACGTATAAATAATCGTTGTAAACTCTTGCCAGTGGCTTTTCCTTTCCATCATCATTAAAGAAATTGCATTGAACCAACAGTAGAGTGAAAGCGATACTTAATAAATACAATATTGTCTTTCGGTTAATCATTAATAAGAATACTCATATAAATAAATGGATTCACAAAAATAATTGAAACTTTTGTATAAAAAGTAAAAAGTTTTGATAGAGCAGGAATATCAGTAACTTTAGTTTTTATCATTTTTTTGGGGTTTGCACAGATGTTTTTTTTTATCAGATTTTTGCCCACATTTTTTGCAACTATAAGAAGCATCTGGATTATTGTTATCTTTTTTGCTGCATTTTTTCTTAGGACTCATATAAAAGGGGGATTAAATTTTACCGGAAATAATGTTTTTAGGTGTTTTATAAAAAACATACTGACTTAAAATGATAAGTATAAGGGAGATGGCCGTACTATAAATAATACGTTGCAGTGTAATAAAAAGCTCTTCGAAATGGAAAACTTCAATAAAGAAAAGCAGGGTGTGGTGTGCCAGAGTAAGTATTCCTGTATAAGAGACAAACCAAGTAAATCCAAGGTCTTGTATAGAAGGTTGTATGCCTGGTTCATATTCTTTTTTAGAAGAAATGGTTCCTATAATAAATGGTCTCAGAAAGGCCAATAAAACGCAAGCGGCTGCATGCATGCCAGGTGTTTGAATAAACATGTCAATAGTTAAACCTTGGATAAAAGCCAGTACAAGCAAAAGCCACCGGGGTGTTTCGAGGGGAAGTATTAAAATAAAAAGCACATAAAGATAGGGATTGATATAACCACTCAATTGTATTTTATTCAGTATAAAAACCTGAAAAAGTGTTAGAACAAGAAATCGAATTATATTTACAAGTACTATTCTAATCATTTTGTGTTCTTTTTTCAAGAATAATTTGCTCGGTTTTGTGTACATTGTTTACCACATAAACATAGGACAAGTTATTATAATCTGTCGCAAAAGCAATATTGATATCATAAAACATGCTACCGTCCTTCAAAGAATAATCTATAACATAACCTATAGGTATTCCGTGAGGAAATATGGCAGAAAAACCACTTGTAATAATGGTATCGCCGGGGTGTAAAACCACATGGGTAGGCATATCATTGAGCTTTCCTTTGCGATAGTTGGTACCTCCCCATGTAAGAGAGCCCATGTGATTTGTGTGCAATTGTTGTGCTGATATTTTGGTATCAATATGTAATACCGACATGACTGTGGCATAATGGGGAGAGGCATGTGTAATAATACCGACTACACCCTGTGGGGAAATAACGCCCATGTCTTTTTTGATGCCATGTATGGTTCCTTTATTTATGGTGAGATAATTTTTACGTCTGTTTACCGAGTTGTTTACTACTTTGGCTTCAATGTATGAATACTCCTGCTTGTAAAGCGAATCGTTAATGATAAAAATTTGTTTGTCGGTTATATTATACGAAGCCAGTTCGAGAGCTTTAAGGCGTGCATTTTCTTCAGCCAGTTGTCTGTTTATTTCTGTAAGGTGGAAATAGTCGTAAATACTGTTCATTTTCTGATTGATACCAGCAAAAAATTCATTAGTGGTATTTATAAAAGAGGCCTTTTGATACTTATTGTGCTGTACAATGAGAAAGAAACAAAAAACCTGAAGCAGGAGAAAAAAGAAAAAGAAGTTGTTTTTTATGATAAATAAAAAGATGTTTCTCATAACTCGGCATCAATAGTAACAGGCAGGTATACAGCCACAATGTTTAATAGCTACGGTAAGCTTATTTGATAAGGAATGTAAACTTGTCAAAATTTTTAAGGGCAATACCTGTACCTCTGGCTACGGCCCTGAGAGGGTCTTCGGCAATGTGTACAGGCAGTTTTGTTTTAATAGAAATACGTTTGTCGAGACCTCTGAGGAGAGAGCCACCACCAGCAAGGTATATACCTGTACGGAAGATGTCGGCAGCCAATTCGGGCGGTGTAAGTTCCAGGGCATTAAGCACGGCTGTTTCAATTTTAGTGATGGACTTATCGAGGGCGTGGGCTATTTCGGCATAGTTTACAATAATTTCTTTAGGTATTCCTGTGAGCATATCTCTGCCATGCACGGCATAATCTTCGGGAGGGTTTTCTATTTCGGACATGGCTGCACCTACTTCAATTTTGATACGTTCTGCGCTTCGTTCGCCAATATGAATGTTGTGTTGTTTGCGCATGTATTCTTCAATGTCGCTATTGAAGTCGTCGCCGGCAATACGGATAGATTTGTTACAAACAATACCACCTAAAGCAATAACGGCTACTTCAGTTGTTCCTCCGCCTATGTCGATAATCATATTTCCTGTTGGTTCGAGAACATCAATGCCAATACCAATGGCTGCCGCCATGGGTTCGTGAATAAGACGCACTTCTTTGGCTCCCGATTGTTCGGCTGAGTCTCTTACAGCACGTTCTTCAACTTCGGTAATTCCTGAGGGAATACAAATAACCATCTTTAAAGAAGGTGGGAAAAGAGATTTTTTTGGAGAAATCATTTTAATGAGTTCCCGTATCATGTGCTCTGCTGCCTGAAAGTCGGCAATAACACCATCGCGTAATGGGCGTATTGTTTTAATATTTTCGTGTGTTTTGCCATGCATCATCTGGGCTTTTTTGCCTACGGCAATAATTTTGCCTGTGGTGCGGTCTATAGCAACAATAGAGGGTTCATCAACAACCACCTTATCGTTGTGAATTATAACAGTATTGGCAGTACCGAGGTCAATAGCTATTTCGCGTGTTAAAAAAGAGAAAAGACCCATTTTAAGTTATATTTTTAAATGTTTTACAATTCTAATGTTTAAAATGTCTGATACCTGTTAATACCATACACAAATTATTTTTGATACAATAGTCGATACTCAGTTTGTCGTTTACAGAGCCACCAGGTTGTATCACAGCAGCAATTCCTTCCTTGTGTGCTATTTCTACACAGTCGGGGAAAGGAAAAAAAGCATCAGATGCCATCACAGCACCATTAAGAGCAAAGTTGTTTTCTTTGGCTTTTATTATGGCTTGTTTAAGGGCATCAACTCTTGATGTTTGCCCAGTTCCGCTGGCAAGTAATTGTTTGTTTTTTACCAAAACAATACAATTTGATTTTGTGTGCTTAACAACGGTATTGGCAAATTCAAGGTCGTTGATTTCTGTTGTTGAAGGGGCAAGAGGTGTTACAATTTTCCAGTCTTTGATGGGGGCTGTAATATTGTCTTTATCCTGCTCCAGAACGCCATTAAGCACAGTTCTACAAGTTTTCTGGTCGAACATCGTTGTTTTAAGAGTCAAAATTACTCTATTTTTCTTTTGTTTTAATATTTCCAAAGATTTTTTTTCGTAGTCGGGAGCGGCAATAATTTCGAAGAACAAATTATTAATTTTAAGAGCTGTTTTTTCATCTACTCTTTTGTTAACAATGATTACGCCACCAAAAGCAGAAACAGGGTCTCCTGCAAGGGCATCGTCCCAGGCATCGCTAAGATTACTGCGGCTTGCTATACCGCAGGCATTGTTGTGTTTGATGATGGCACATGTGGGTTCGCTAAACTCATTAATTAGATTTATCGCAGCATCAAGGTCGAGAAGGTTGTTGTATGAAATTTCTTTGCCGTGGAGTTGCTCAAACACCTCATCGGTATTGCCATAAAATATACCTTTCTGGTGAGGGTTTTCACCATAACGGAGGATTTTATAATTGTTATAACTTTTACGGAAAGCCGTATGTTGATTATCGGCATTCAAATAATTGAAAATAATTGTATCGTAATGAGATGACACTTTAAAAGCAGCAGCAGCAAAATATTTGCGTTGTTCGAGAGAGGTAGAAGAATATTGTTGTTCAATTATTTTATATATTTCAAGATAGTATTCGGAAGAGGGAATAATTAAAACATCTTTATAATTTTTTGCAGCAGCCCTGATAAGTGAAATACCACCAATGTCAATTTTTTCAATCATTTCGTCATGAGAGGCCTGCTTAAGAAGGGTTTCCTCGAAAGGGTAGAGGTCAACAATAAGCATATCTATTTCAGGAATTTCGTATTGTGATAATTCTGTGATGTCTGTATTTATATGACGGCGAGCCAATATGCCCCCGAAAATTTTGGGGTGCAGGGTTTTAACCCTGCCTCCTAAGATTGAAGGATAAGAAGTTAGACTTTCTACTTTGTAAGCAGGCAAGCCAATGGAGAGTATATAATCGTATGTGCCACCGGTTGAGTAGAACTGAACAGCATCTTCATGTAATTTTTTTAATATGTTATCAAGCCCTTCTTTGTGATATACCGAAATAAGAGCTGTTTTGATTTGCTTCATGATTAAGTAATATTTTAAAGGGGTGCAATTTTACTAAAAAAAGAGCAAAAAAGCAAAGAAATATAAAGTAATATTTTCTTTATCACCTAAAGGTGAAGATGTCGTTTATAGAAAACCATACACACACCCATCTTCATTCGGGTGAAATATATCAGCATACAGTTCATTATTAACTGCTTAGAATAGGGAGTTTATTTATTAAAAGGAATTGCACTGTATTTAATAATCAGAAATCCTTTTTGTTGATTGAAAAGGAACAAAGGTGTTATAATAAGGTGGTATGGTTTTTCTTCGAGAGGGATAACAGAAGTGCTTTTGAGATTAAGGTAATTAAAAGGAAAATATTCGAGCAAGGTTCTGTTTTCGTGTACTTTATTTGTTGAAACCAGTATTTTGTCTTGTTCGTCCGAAACAATGATTTCAATAATTTTACTGTCTTTTTTAACCATTGCAGTGGCATATAAATTCACATTTTCGTAATTACTGCGGCTTATTTCACCAATAACGGCTAAGGAAAAAGTATGTGCCAGCAAGTCCATAATATAGTTGTTCTGGGTATTAACAAATTCCTCTGCATAATGATACAGACTGTCGTATTTTTCCGTCATTCTTTTTTCTGTTGATTTTATTGCAACGGTATGCCAGATGTAGAAAATAACAGCAATAATAATTAAAATAAATATCAAGATATTTTTCCAATTTTTCTTAATATATCCGTAAATACTGAATGCTTCTTTATCTGTATTCTCAATATCAGATATTTTGTCTGAATTTTCCATAATTGTATTTTTTACAAAATTAGCAATTATTAAATGATTAAGAAAAAATTAAAGGCGCATTTAAACTTATTACATAAAAACATGTCTAATTTAATTAATTTTGCAAATTTTTAAAAGAAAGTATAGAATTTATGAAGAATATAATTATTTTGACCCTTGTGTTTGTAACGGTTTGTTTTGGTTTAAAGGCACAGAAGCCAGAGGGTATGAGTCAGCAAGAAAAAACAGGAGAGTTAAAAGGGGTTATTATTGACCAAACAAGCGAACAGGCCTTAGCATTTGCCAATGTAGTACTTTACAAACAGCGTGATTCTGTAATGGTTGATGGCACCATCACAAATGAAAAAGGTGCTTTTGTATTTTCGAAATTACCATTTGGGCGTTTTTATCTGATGGTTCAATTTGTAGGTTATCCGCCATATAAGGTTGATTCAATTTTTATACGTCCTAATGCCCCTTCTGTTGATTTGGGAAATATTCAGATAAAAGTACAGTCAGTATCACTCGAAGAAGTTGTTATAAAAGGTCAAAAAGCGGCTTTGGAATTTAATCTCGACCGCAAAGTTATCAATATAGACCAGAATATTGCCGCTACAAGCAGTACTGCAGCAGAAATCATGCAGACTATCCCTTCGGTATCGGTGGATATAGATGGCAATGTTAGTTTGAGGGGCTCAAGTAATGTAATTATTCTGATTGATGGCCGACCTTCAATGTTGTCCAGTCTCGACCAGCTTCCTGCCAGCATGGTCGAAAGTGTGGAACTTATCACCAACCCATCTGCTAAATATGACCCGGATGGCACATCAGGAATGAT
This sequence comes from uncultured Bacteroidales bacterium, assembly GCA_964628845.1. Lineage (GTDB taxonomy): Bacteria > Bacteroidota > Bacteroidia > Bacteroidales > PXBB01 > JAKIYU01. The sequence continues at coordinate 9,352 of CAZVOS010000053.1, forward strand.
AAATATTATTTTAAAGAAAAAACAGGAACCAGGATATAATGGTATGATATCATTAAATGCAGGTACAGGCAACAAAGCCAATGCTTCTGTTAATTTTAATTATAGGCACAATAAGTTAAATGTATTTATAGATGCCAGTGGGCGTTTGTTTCAGATGAATGGTTACAGTTTTCTGGATAGGGAAACAACATTTGGAGATACCTTATTTAATTTGTTGCAAAATCAGAGTTTTACCAATCAAGGAATGTTTGGCAATTTAAGGGGCGGTTTTGATTATTTTATAAATAAAAAAAATACCAT
>CAZVOS010000054.1:0-9644 GCA_964628845.1 uncultured Bacteroidales bacterium
ACATTTAATTATATTTTACTTACATAAAAATAAAAAAAAAATTATAAAAACAATTATTTGTATTTTTGATTAAAATTAAATTTGAATTAAATTTTTACAATATGAATTTACACGAATATCAAGCAAAGAGTATTCTGAGAAAATACGGTGTAGAAACACCAGTTGGCCTAACTGCTGATAATCCTGAACAAGCAGTTGCAGCAGCCAAAGAATTACAGAGGCAAACAGGTACTGAAAAATGGGCTGTTAAAGCACAAATTCATGCAGGAGGCAGAGGTAAAGGCGGAGGTGTAAAGATTGCGAAAACCTTAGATGAGGTAGAAACATTTGCCAGAAATATCATAGGCATGCAATTAATCACACCTCAAACACCATCTGAAGGGAAAAGAGTTAATAAATTGCTGATAGAACAAAACATTTTCTATCCAGGCGAAAGTAATCCACAAGAATTTTACATAAGTATTCTGCTCAATCGTAGTATAGGTCGTAATATTGTTATGTACTCCCCTAAAGGAGGCATGAGTATAGAAGAGGTGGCAGAAGAAACACCTGAATTGATATTTACTGAAGAGATAGATCCTAAAACAGGTTTATTGGCATTTCAGGCACGCAGAATTGCTTTTAATCTGGGTCTTAGTGGGCAGGCATTCAAATCGATGACACTCTTTGCCCAATCACTATACAAAGCATATTTAGGGGCAGACTGTCAACTCATAGAAATCAACCCTCTTATGAAAACATCCGACAACAAGATTATAGCTGCTGATGCTAAAATTACCATCGACAATAATGCTTTGTTCAGACATCCTGATATTACCGAGATGAGGGATATAACCGAAGAAGACGCATCAGAGGTGGAAGCAGGCGAATTCAATCTGAATTATGTAAAGCTGAATGGCAATGTAGGTTGTATGGTTAATGGGGCAGGTTTGGCAATGGCCACCATGGATATCATTAAGCTATCAGGAGGAGACCCCGCTAATTTCCTCGATGTAGGTGGCTCTGCTAATGCCCAGAGAGTTGAACATGCTTTCAGAATTATCATGAAAGATTCCAATGTAAAAGCCATATTAATCAATATCTTCGGAGGTATAGTGAGATGCGACCGTGTGGCTAACGGTATCGTTGATGCCTATAAAAACATTGGCGAAATTAAAATCCCTATTGTTGTACGTTTACAAGGTACCAATGCAGAAGAAGCAAAAATAATTATTGACAATTCTGGTTTAAAGGTCTTTAGTGCCATTACATTAAAAGAAGCTGCTGAATTAGTAAAAAATGTATTCATTTAAACCCTTTACTTAATCTGGCTTTCTTAGGTCATACAATAAAAAAACCACATGACAGATTTAACACATATCAGTGAACCCATTAAAGTTAATCTGGACTATTTTCAGTCATATTTCAAAAAGGCAGTAAAAAGTGATGTGGCTCTGCTTAATATCATTACAAATTACATACTTAAAAGTAAAGGCAAACAAATGCGGCCTATGTTGGTTCTTTTTTCAGCAGCAATGACAGGCACTATTAACGAGAAAACATATAGGGCCGCAGCATTGATTGAATTGCTACATACAGCTACACTGGTGCACGATGATGTGGTAGATGATTCTGATAAAAGAAGGGGACTATTTTCAGTAAACGCTTTATGGAAAAATAAAGCCGCCGTTCTTGTAGGTGATTTTTTGCTTTCAAAAGGGCTTCTGCAATCCTTAGAAAACAACGACCATGATATGCTTCAGATTGCCTCCGATGCTATACGCAAAATGAGTGAAGGTGAGCTTCTGCAATTAGAAAAGTCAAGGACGCTTAATATTGATGAAAACACGTATTTTAACATCATCCGTTTTAAAACGGCTTCATTATTTGCAGCTTGTTGCGCTTGTGGAGCAGCTTCTGCACTTGCAGACAAAGCTATTATTGACAAATGTTCACTGCTTGGTGAAACTATTGGAATGGCATTCCAGTTAAAAGATGACCTCTTTGATTTTCAAAAAGTAAACGCAACAGGAAAACCAAATGGTATTGATATTAAAGACAAGAAAATCACACTGCCATTAATTTTTCTACTTAATAAATCTAAGCTTTTTGAAAAGAAAAAATACGTTAACATTATTAAAAATCAAAACAATAACAATGATAAATTAAAATATTTAATAAGTAAGGTTTATGAATCGGGGGGCATTTTATATGCTGAACAAAAGATGTATGACTATTGTGAAAGAGCTTTATCAATATTACACACTTTCCCCGATAATAATGCAAGGCAATCGCTTGAAAAGCTTATTAATTTTACAATTCAAAGAACAAATTAATTTCAGAAATAATGATAAAATATTATATAAAAGCTTGCATTCTATTCTTAATATTTCTTTCGCAGATTTCTTATGCCCAGTTAACGACAGAATACTGGGATAACAATAATAAAAAGACTGAGGGACAACTTATTGATAACCAAAAGCATGGCTATTGGACTGAATGGTACCAGAACGGGCAAAAATTATCTTACGGTGCCTATCGAAGCGGAGAAAAAATTGGGAAATGGGAATACTGGTACGATAACGGACAAAAAAAAGGAGAAATAAATATTGAAAATGGGCAGAACACATCATGGTTTCCTAATGGTCAGATACAAATTCAAGGCAATGTACTTAATGAGAAAAAAGAGGGTTTATGGAAAATTTACTATTTCAATGGAAAAATAAAAGAAGAAATTATATATAAAAACGGCATAGCACAAGGCAAGAGTACCACTTGGCACAACAATGGTCAAAAAGAATCTGAAATTATTTACGTTGACGGAAGAAAAACCGGATACACTTATTGGTGGTTCAACAACGGAAAACCGGAAATGGAAGGCGCTCTTAAAAATGATTTGCAGGACAGTACATGGATTTTTTTTCATAAAAATGGAGCTATAGGCAGTAAAGGTTATTTTTTAAATGGTTTACAGGATAGTTTGTGGACATACTGGTACGAAACAGGTGAAAAATGGAAAGAGGGGGCTTTTAAAGAAGGTAAAAGAACGGGGATATGGACTACCTATTACGAAAGCGGACAGAAATTTCATGAAGGGCCTTTTATTGATGGCAAAGAAGAAGGAAAATGGACTTCGTGGTTTGAAAATGGGAAAATAAAAGATGTGGGCTATTATAAAGATGGTATGATGGATGGTAAATGGTTTGGTTTTTTTGAAAATGGTAAAAAAAGATATGAGAACACATTTAAACTTAATAAACTAAACGGCACATCCATTCACTGGTTCGAAAATGGCAAAACAATGAGGGAAGCCAATTTTCTGGATGGACTGAGACATGGACGTTGGATAGAATATTTCCCTAAAGGTAATATCATGGAAACAGGAGCTTATAAGGAACACATGAAACATGGTTACTGGATTTTTTATGATGAAAACGGTTTTAAAATAAACGAGCAGCAATATGTAAATGGGAAACCCGAAGGTAAATGGATTACATATTATGCATACGGTATCAAATCAGGAGAAGGGTACAATAGAAATGGTCTTAAACACAAAAAGTGGACTTACTATGATAAAAATGGTCAGATAGTTTATCAGGCCGTATTTAAAAATGGCGTCATTAAAAAGGAAATTGTCAAACAAACGGATAAGTCAAATATACCAGAGAACTGGAAATAATAAAAATTTTAAAATTTAATCTAAATCACTATGAGAAATTTTATTTTATCAATTAATCTAATAATCTGCATTCAGATTTCCTTTGCACAAACAACAAGCAAGAGTTTGGTTCACGGAGGATTAACAAGAAGTTATAAAGAGCATGTTCCCACAATTTATAACCCATCTACTCCCGTTCCTTTGATGATATGTCTGCATGGATTAGGAGATAATATGACAAATTTTATGGGTATAGGTATGAATCAACTTGCCAATACGGAGAATTTTATAGTTTTAACACCACAGGCCGTTAACTCCCCCTTTGGAACAGCATGGAATTCAGGCGCCAGTTATATGGGTTACCAGATTAATGCTAGTATTGATGATTTGGGCTTTATAGAAAAACTTATTGATACAACAATGTCGTTATACAATATTGACTCAAGCCGTGTTTATGCAATGGGTTTTTCGATGGGAGGTTTTATGTGCCACCGTCTTGCCTGTGAACTTAATAACCGCATTGCCGCCATAGCTTCTGTGGCAGGTACTATTGGTGCTTCATTAAATTGCACACCTGGCAGGGCTGTTCCTGTATGCCACTTTCATGGCACAAAAGATTCGACTGTTTATTATAATGGCAATATGTATGGGATGGATGCTGTTCCTCTAGTTCAGTTTTGGGTTAATAACAATAACTGTGATACAACACCACAAATTATTGACATTCCTGATGTGGCTCAGGATGGATTTACCATTAAACATTTTATCTATGATAATGGTGATGACAATACTATGGTTGAACATTATAGAGTTGACAGTGCAGACCACCAATGGATATACCCACCCAATAATGATATGTCCTATACACTGGCTATCTGGGATTTTGTTAAAAGATTCAGCTTACCAAGCTGGATAAATATTGAAAAACCCACAACAAAGAAAGATATTTCTATTTTTCCAAATCCAAGCAGCGAACTTATATATTTAAATAACATTCCAGATAATTCTCATATTTTATTGTATGATATTTTTGGCAGAATAATTTACGAAAACTATCATTTTAATAATCAGGATTTTATTAATATAAAACAATACAATAAAGGGCTTTACATTATTAACATATATTGTGAAAACAAAATTATCTTAACGGATAAAATAATTAAACAATAACTATTAATGGAAAAAACCATTTCTATTAAAAACAAGAAAGCCAGTTTTGAATATTATTTGCTTGAACATTTTACAGCAGGGATGGTGCTTACAGGCACAGAAATAAAATCAATAAGAGAGGGGAAAGCGAACCTCACTGATGCCTATTGCACAATCATAAGCAATGAATTATTCGTTAAGAATTTACATATTGCAGAATACAGTTTTGGCAATCAAAATAATCACGAAGCCAAAAGAGACCGTAAATTACTCATCACAAAAAAAGAACTTCGAAAAATTATTTCCAAATTGAAAGACGTTGGCGTAACCCTCATTCCTGTTCATTTATTTATCAACGAAAAAGGACTTGCTAAGATAGAAATTGCAATTGCAAAAGGGAAGAAACTTTATGATAAGAGAGATACCCTTAAACAAAATGATTTAAAAAGAGAAATAGAACGAAATAAATAGGGTTTGCTGAATGAGCACAAGAAAAAAAGAGATTGATATAAATCAACCTCTTTTTATTGAAGCAGCATTGTATTAATTGAATTGCCCAATATACCTGTTTAAAGATGCGATACTGCTCGAAAAGGTAAAAGCGTTATTCACCAGATAATATCTGTTCTTATCATACACATTGTGAAAAGCATGTTTTGCAAACTCAAGTTTAGACGATTCAAAAGAAAAAAGCATCATTATTTCAAAAACCTGTGAACAAGTTAAAACATTTGTTGAAGAAGCTTGTTTTACCATATTGAGTTTTGAGCTATCGAAAGAGAGTCTGTCGATGGTCATCTTAAGTGCAGCAAAATCTGCCTCATTCATATAAGGTGGCATATAAACAGGTGGCGGAACAGGTGGATAATTTGAGTGTAATACATATTCATCTTCTATAATATATCTTCCATAGTGGTCTATCATTGCAAAAATACTTCTACCTGAACGGATATGAATCATGCCTTCAAAAATTATTTTAGGGATACCCACAATATATCCATTAGGGTTAATTCTGTATTTCATCACTTTTAAGTAATGTTTACCTGGTGAAACATTCTGAAAGGATATGGTGCCATCAATATCATAAAATGATTCACTATCAAAAACCAAATCGAATAAGCTGTTATCGTAAACTCTTAATGTAAGTTCACTGGCTTTTAAAGAAAAAGAAAACAGCAAAATGACAATTAAGCCAAATGATAATAATATTTTTTTCATAGCTAAGTCCTCCATTTTTTAAATTATTTTTTTTATAAAAACAAGGAATATGCCAAAAAGAAGTTCAGAGTGAAGGATAGTAGAAGGAAAAGGGAAAATTTCTTAACCTTAACCCTCAACCCTTAACTGAGTTCGGAATTTAATGAGTGAATTGGTGTAAGGGTTTTGGGAAATATTTAAGATTTTTGTATTTTTGAAAAAAAAATAATTATGTCGAAATATGGTAAATGGATAGGAGGAGGTTTGGGTTGGGCCTTTGGTGGGCCAATTGGGGGGTTGTTAGGTTTTTTTATTGGTACTGTTGTGGACAGTATGAATTCTGGGGCATATGCTGTATCGCAAACTCAAGGAGGCGATTTTACAGCTTCACTCATTGTTTTAACGGCTGCTATAATGAAAGCAGATGGAAAGATAATGAAATCGGAATTAGATTACGTTAAAGTTTTTTTTATTCAGAACTTTGGTATTCAAGATACGAACAGGAAGTTAAAAATTTTAAAAGAGCTGTTGAATAAAGATATTGATATTGAATCTGTTTGTAAGCAGATAAAGACCTATATGGATTATGCTTCCCGTTTACAGTTGGTACATTTTCTATTTGGTGTAGCCAATGCAGACAGACAAGTAGATACAAGTGAAGAAATTTTAATACAAAGAATAAGCTTATTACTTGGTATTTCAACAAATGAATATAATTCAATAAAATATATGTTTGTTGAGGATACAGATAAGTATTATAAGGTTCTTGAGATAGAAAAAAACGCATCAAACGATGAAATTAAAAAAGCGTACCGCAAATTGGCAAACAAATACCATCCTGATAAAGTAAGTCATCTGGGTGAATCATATCAAAAAGATGCTCATAAGAAGTTTCAACAGCTCAATGAAGCTTATAATGCCATAAAAAAAGAAAGAAATTTCAATTAAATTTAACAAATATTATATTTTTTCATAAGAAGTATTTCTTATTTTTGTATAAGTATTTTATATATTTATATTAACTAATTAAATCATTTGTTTATGAAAAAAGTATTATTTTTTTTACTTATTGCTTTTATAAGCAGCATAGGTAATATATTTTCTCAAACACCTTTAAAAGAAACACAAGCGGAATTTACATACCAGATACAGGGCGATAATGGTACCAATGCATCAGCCGTAGTATGGAATCCTGAGAAGAAACTATATTTTACATTAATAGCAGGCAACAAAGATTATCCTTTTGAGGCATTCGACAGTAAAGGGACATCAGTGTATGCACAAGATGTTAAGATAGATGGGAGAGGCATGTGGTATAATAAAAGCAAAAAACGTCTTGAAATAAATGCCGCTGGTGATAATGGATGGTATTTCATTAATCTGAATCAAGAAATGACTACACATACAATGGTGTCCATTAATAGTGGTCAAAATCAGCCTGATTTTAACTCGGTGGGTACCTTTGATAATAAAAAACAAGTCATTTTTTTCAATACTAATAATATAAGTATTGAACATTATAATTACTCAAAACCAGAAAAGAAGAAAGAAACAAGCTTAGAAATTAGAACGGGTACTGTTGACCATTATAATAACACAAGTATCGGATATACAGGAAAGAAGAACTATGAATATGTATTACTTAATTACAAAAAAAAAGAACTGATATATTTTAATAAAAAAGGGATTGAAAGTGGTTCAACGAAATTACCTGGCAGTGCTGTTGTAAGTGAGAGATTCAAATTTTCTTATGCTAACGACAGGGTTTTCCTTTACGATATAGATACAAGAACATGGACAGCTTATAAAGTTTTCTAATCGAAAGAAGCTTTAAGAATATTTCAATTCTTTTTTACCAGCAAAAGAAGTAAATACACCTATAGCACAAAGTATAGTAAAGATAATGAATATAAGCTGGGTGCTTTTAATGAACAGGGCTAGATTATCAGCATTAATAGTATTTTCGCCAACGAAAAGGAATACAGATAAAGAGGCAATGGCCATGCTGAACATCATGCCAGTAGTACGCATAGTGCCAAGTGTTGCGGAGGCCACACCATAGTATTTCTTTTCAACTGAGCTCATCACCATATTGGTATTGGGAGAAGAAAACAATCCAAAGCCAAAGCCAAGAACGGCTAAAGATATAATAATATAAGAATGTGATGTTTTAAAGTCTAAGAACGAAAGCATAAATAATCCCACAACACTTATTGCCATACCAGCAGAGGCAAGCCAACGGGGGTTTACCTTATCTGAAATTCTACCTGCTATTGCAGCCACAAAGGCCATCAGCACAGGTTGAGTAATCAGTAGGGTGCCAGCTTCTTTGGGTGATAAACCCTTAACATATTGCAAATACAGACTTAAAACAAAACTTACTGCAAAGGTGGCGGCGTAATTGATAAAGGCAGAGAAATTTGAACTTGCAAAAACCTTGTTCTGAATAAAAAGCTTCATATTCAACACAGGGAATGGATTCTTGATTTCAATAATTATAAAAGTGATAAGACCTGCTAAACCGCAGGCTGTAAGAACAATGGCATACAAGTGTGGTAATTTAGAAAAACCGTACATAAGTGCAGCTATAGACGGCATATAAATAAATGTTCCTAAATAATCGAACTTTTCTCCTGCAGCTTCTTTCCATTCGTAGGATATTTTAAAATAAATAACAGCCGTAATACATAAGGAAACTGAAGCATTGATATAAAATAAACTACGCCAACCCAGGTACTCAGTAAGTAAACCTCCCAGTAAAGGTGCCATTGAGAGTCCAAGATATACAGCAGAAACATTTAATCCTATGGCCTTACCCCTCTCTTGAGGTGGAAATGCAGAAATAACAAGGGCCATGCTTGTGCTGAACATCATAGCTCCAGCAAAACCCTGTAAAAAACGTGATATTATTAATGATAATCCATTAAATGAAATACTGCAAAAAATAGTTGACAGCATAAAGAACAAATTTCCTAGAAGAAAAACTTTACGTCTTCCAAATATATCCGCAATTTTACCAAAAGGTACTAAAAAAATAGCGGAAGCCAGTAGATACGACATGGTAACCCAACTCATGCTAACAGCACCCATTGAAAATTCAGTTGCTATCTTGGGAAGTGCAATATTTACTGCTGAACCCATCAAAGGATTCATAAAATTAGAAACCATGGTTACAGCAATAAGAAGTGTCTTATTAAACTTTATATTGGAATTTGATATGTCCATAAGATACTATCTCAGAGGATTTCAGCATTGAGATAAAGAAAATAATTAGTTGTATGATTTATCTCAGTCTGTCAGCCGACTTAATAAGGTTTTCGTCCTTTTTAATATATCTGTTAGCCAGAAAAAGAAAAACAATCATGATAATGGGGATAATGCTTCCGAATTTAAAATCGATAATAATGTCATCAGGTAAAATACCATAGTCTTTAATAAATCTGTTCTTTATAGTATCAGCAAACATGAAAATAAGAAAAATAAAAACCACATCAGCCATAATAACAAAGCGGCATAATCTCATTTGTAAAGTGCGCTTTTTGTAGAGGAAAATAGTTCCAATGCACAACAAGATTACAGCAATTAAAATAATCATGTGAAAGTAAGTTTTTATCTGAAAAACATAGGGGCATGCAGCATCAATATTTTTACATCCAGTAAT
>CAZVOS010000055.1:0-9642 GCA_964628845.1 uncultured Bacteroidales bacterium
TATTATTTTAACAAGGGTTTAACTCAGATATATGCAGGAAACTATCCCGAAGCTATAAAAGATTTTTCCAAAGCCATACAACTCAAGCCCAAATATGATGAAGCATACAACAGCAGAGGTTATGCAAAAACCTTAATGGCTGATTATCAGGGAGCTATTGCTGACTATAACAAAGCCATAGAATTAAATCCTCAATTTGATTTGGCATTCAATAATAGGGCTGTTGTAAGAACAGGGATAGGGGATTTTGAAAACGCCCTTAACGATTTTGATAAAGTAATAAGCTTGAACCCTGATGATGCCAATGCTTGGGTTAATAAAGGTTTAATATATATTGAGCTACAAGACAAAGAAAAAGCATGCAATTCATTTTTTAAAGCACAAAATTTGGGCTCGGACAATGCAAAAACTTATTTAATTTTACATTGTAATTAAATTGATAACTCAATGAGTTGATTTCTTCCAATTATGAAAAAGAACATAAAACACCTTCAAAAGCAGCCCGTTAAAAAAGCAAAAAAAAACTTTAGTATACCGTCAAAAAAACATTTGATATATATCCTTATTATACTTGTTTTAAGTATTATCGTTTATTCGCAGGGCGTTAAACATGACTTTACAAACTGGGATGATGACACCTATTTAAAAGAGAACCCTTATATAAGAAGCTTAAGTATCGACAACATAAAAAAAATATTCACCGAAGGTTATTTTGGAAATTACCATCCAATTACCACTTTGAGTTATGCTATTGAGAACAATATCAATGATTTAAAACCTGGTTTATTTCATTTTACTAATATTTTTCTTCATTTATTGAATATTATCTTGGTATTTTTTCTATTTAAAAAAATGTCAAAGAACATTGAAATACCAGTAATAACAGCATTTCTTTTTGGCTTGCACCCATTGCATGTAGAATCGGTGGCTTGGGTAGCCGAACGTAAAGATGTGTTATACACCTTCTTTTTCCTGCTTTCACTTTATATGTATATCAGATATATCAAAGAGCAAAAAGGACTTAAGTTGTATGTTTTATCACTTTTGTTTTTCATCTGTTCATTAATGTCGAAATCGGCTGCTGTGGTTTTGCCTCTGGTATTAATTATATCTGTTTATTTTATCAATAAAAAATTACTCCTTAAGGATGTTTTAAAAATCCTGCCTTTTATTGCTTTATCGCTGCTGTTTGGGATTATTGCACTGAAAACACAGGACGAAGCCATAGGTAATCTCAATGTTTTGTATCCTGGAATAAAAAGGGTCTTGATTGTTACCTATGCCATATTTTATTATGTGCTTAATTTCTTCTATCCTCATAATTTCAGTGCTTTACACAGCTTCCCTGAAGTTACTGAAGGCATGCTGCCCTTGCAATATTATATTGCTCCGGCTGTTTTAGTTTTGCTTATTGTTGTTTATTTTTTTATTAATAAAAATTTCAAAACATATTATTTATTTGGTATTTTATTTTTTATTATCAATTTGTTGCTCGTCATACAGATAATACCTGTGGGGCAAGCAGTTGTTGCAGAACGGTATTCTTATGTCCCCTATATAGGATTATCTTTCATTATGGCACATCTGTATGTGGTTCTTAAGAACTATGTTTCCGAAAAGCTTTTATTTTTTGTATTTTTAATTTATGGTTTGTTTCTTACATACATCACATGGCAACAAATAAAGGTATGGCAAAACAGCGAGACTTTATGGACAAAGGTACTTGAAGTTTATCCCGACAACCAGATTGCTTATAACAACAGGGGCTTATACCGAACCGATAAAGAAATGTACGAGAAAGCATTCAACGACTTTAACAGGTTAATAGAAATAAATCCTGAATACGAAGATGTATTCAACAACAGGGCTACAGCATGTTTTAAAATAAAAGACTACAATTGTGTTGTTAACGATTTGAACGAAGCCATTAAAAGAAAGCCGGATGTTGGTAAATTATATAATAATAGGGGTTTGGCTAAGAGTCTGATGAATGACCTGTCAGGTGCCATAGATGATTATAACACAGCCATCAGTTTGTCGCCCGATTATCTTGATGCTTATACGAACAGAGTTACAGCACGCGAAGCTATGGGCGATTTAAGGGGGGCTGCTGACGACCTTAGCATTGTTATTCAAAAAGACCCCAACAATGCCGATTACTTCAATACACGAGGCATTCTTTATGGTAAAATGAATGATTTTTCCAAAGCACTGAATGATTTTAGCCAAGCCATAAACTTAAAACCTGATTTAACAGAAGCTTATGTCAACAAGGGCTTAGCCCTGCTTAATCTGGGGCGTGTTATTGATGCCTGTGAGAGTTGGAAAAAAGCTTCAAATATGGGCAATCAGAATGCACAGGGATTCATCAATCAATATTGCAAATAATGAAAACCAAAAAGCATAAGTCAGCTCCTGTAAATAAAGAACTTAAAGCATTACCCAAAAAGACAAATTATACCAGATTTGTATTGGCAGGGATATTATTGCTTACTCTTATGGCCTATTCAAACATCTTTAACAATGAAATCCTAAATTTTGATGACAATGAGTATTTTGCTAATTATCCCGAGATAGTGAATTTTAGATTAAGCCATATTAAAACCTATTTCAGCAATTATTATGTGCTTATGTATCAGCCACTTCCAATTTTAACACTTGCACTAAGCTATAAGTTTTTTGGCCTTCAACCCAATGCTTATCATGTATTAAACCTTATTTTTCATCTGGCTAATATACTATTGGTCTATTTTTTTGTTAAAAAATTAACAATAAAAGAAACAGCTTTTATTTCAGCTCTTTTTTTTGCTGTACATCCGATGAATGTTGAAGCTGTAACATGGATATCAGCACGCAGCAGTTCTATGTTTGTGTTTTTTTACCTGTCTTCATTAATCTGTTATCTCAATTATTCTAAATCTGGTTTTAAATTAAGACTTCTTTTATATTGTGGGTTTCTTTTTCTTTTTTCATTATTATCAAAAGCTCATGCTGTTACACTTCCACTTGTTTTATTTATTATTGATTATTTCAATAAAAGAAAGTTGGACATGAGATTAATCATTGAAAAAATACCTTTTTTTCTTCTTTCACTAGTTTTCGGTATCATAGCTATTTCAGATACATCAACCACAGGAAACATCCTAAGAGGTTTAGAAAAATTTACTCTTTTCGATAATATTTTTCTGCTGGCTTATTCTGTTTCATTTTATTTATTTAAATTTTTCGCACCTTTAAGTTTATGTTCTGTTTATGTATATCCAGAAAAAATAAATGGTTCATTGCCCTGGGAATTTTATATAGCACCTGTATTGATATTATGTGTTATCTTTCTAATTATCAGATACAGAAAAACACATCGTTTTCTGACATTTGGCAGTTTGTTTTTTATAGTATCTATTTCACTTACTTTACAAATTATACCATCACGCTTGTTTATTGTGGCCGACAGATACTCCTATCTGCCTTATCTTGGATTTTTTATAATAATCGGAGAGCTTTATGCAAGAATAAATAAAAAAGCATTTAAAAATATTATAACAATATCTTTCATTATTATCGGGATTATATTCTCATCTCTCACATGGCAAAGGAATAAAGTATGGGCAAATGATTTTACATTGAGCAGTGATATTATCAATAAGAATCCAGAAGTTCCTTATATTGCCAGGGCTTTTGGTGTAAGAGCCAATTATTATCTTAACCGGCTTAGCAATATTGATAAAGCTATGGAAAACTATGATATTGCTTTATTGCTTGATACTACAGACGCTATCAGTTTCTATAACAGAGGATACCTAAAAGACAAGCTATCTGATTATAAAGGTGTTATTGAAGACATGAGCAGGGCTTCCCAATTAGGGTTGGAGAATCATCTCTTATATAATTTTCTGGGCGCCGCTTATTATCACGAAAATAATATTCCCAAATCGATAGAATGTTTCGAGAAAGCTGTTATTTTAAATCCCGATTATATTGAATCTTATAATAATCTGGGTGCTATTTATGGAAGTATTATGGATATTGATAAGGCCAATTATTACACCGACAAGGCATTAAGTATGCAAGCACACAATACAGAATCATTAAGGAACAAAGGAATTATTTATTTTAAACAATCGAATCTTATTGAAGCATGTAAATACTGGAATATGGCTAAAAGCTACGGGGCTCAAAATGTGGATGATTTATTGGCTTTATATTGCAAGTAATTATCTTATGTTTGTCCTCCCTTTCCAAGGATATTTACGTACAAAAAAACTGGATATAGCTATTGTTGTAATATAAAAAGGATAAAGTAACTGCACCCATAAATAATGATACAGCAAGTATTTTCTTTCATTAAAGTTAATTATTTGATACAATAATGGAAAATCAATAATTATTTTAAACAAGAGTAATGTAATAGAAATTAAAAGAAAATGTGAATAAATTAGACTTAATATAATTGATGCAACAATCACTAAGTTAAATAAAAAAACACTTAAACTAATGAGTAATGCATGTTTATCTTTATATGAGGTACTTTTTGAAGCCCACCTGATACGTTGATAGAAAAGTTCTTTAATTGTTTTAACGCCCTCTGTTATTACTATTGAATCTTTCATTTTGATAAACCCTATGCCATTAGGGTATCTATTTTTTATCTTATGTAATAAAAAAACATCATCGCCCGAAGCCACATTGTTGTCATAATTCTCATTCATAACATTAAAAAATGCCTCTTTTTCGAAAGCCATATTGGCGGCATTACTCAAAAATGCCATACGGGCACCAATAGCTCCGGCCCCACTTACAATAAAACTTAAAAAATCAAGTAATTGAAAGGGATGTAATATTCCTGATGTTTTATTGTAAACAACTGGCCCTGTTATAAGTTTGAAATTATGTGTTTTGTAAAAAGACAACATATTTAAAACCCAATTGGGATTTAACACACAATCAGCATCAGTAGTCAGAATTAATCTAGATGATGCATGTTCTACACCTATTTTAATGGCTTCCTTCTTTGATATTTTATTAAATTTTTTCAACTCAATCAAAGTAATATTTCCAATGTTAAGTTGTGCAATCAAATCTTTACATACAATAAGTGTATTATCATCAGAATTATCATCAATAATTAATATTTCAATTAGATTTTCTGGATAATTTTGATTGATAAGAGATGAAATACAGTTCTTAATATTCACTTCTTCATTTCGTGCAGCTATAAGCACAGCAACTTTGGTATCAGGGGTGTGTGTAGGATTTATAGTATGTTCTTCAATATTAAGCCAACCAAAAATAAAACTTACAATAAAAAAAATATATAAAAAGCAAGCAAATAAACAGATTATAAAAAATGTTATAAAAAAAATACCCATTTAAGAATGCTTAAAGAATTTGAGTTTAAATATAAAAATAGAACCAATAATGGCAGGTATGGCAATATTTATTAACCAAAGTAAAAACGCTGCAGTAACCACACCAATATTAACATAATCCATGTTATTTATATTATCCTTAAAAAAAAGTCCAAATATAAACAAGGTAACAGAACCCCTAACACCAAATTCACCCAAAGCAATAGTAGGTATCGCAGCCAAAATAAAAAATATAACAGAGGTGATAATAAAACTCTGGTAAAAGTATATGTCGATACCACATAATTGGAATAATAGAAAAAACTGGAACGAAAAGACAAGATGCCGTAAAATACTATATAACAGCACAATAACAAGTTCCCTTTTCTTGAGTTCATCAAGTATAGTAAGATATTTGATGAGCTTTTTAAGAATTTTAATATGTTTGATTACATTAAGAATAAGACTTACATTAAAATAGAATGTAAGCAGTAAGAAAAAGGCAAATACAGCAATAAAAACAATAGCGAACTCAAGAGTATCAGTAAGGTTAAACAAAGGATATATGAGTAAAAAAGAAACAATACCAATACACAAAGTAGTTATTAATTGGCTTATGCTTCCAACGATAGTAAGAACAACGCCCTGCCATCTGTTTTGTGGTTTAAGAACAAAAACTCTACCCCCATATTCACCAATACGGTTTGGGGTAATTGTGCTTACAGTAATTCCAGAAAAAACGGCAATGATTGACTGAAAAATATTAATATTTTCTATCTTTTTAATTAGAAAACGCCATTTTAATAACTCCACACTCCAATTAATAAACATTAGGACACATACAATTATTAAAATGTTAATACTCTGTTTATTTAGTATGCTGATAAAAAAAGAGTAAATATTTGAGATATTTTTTTTATAAAGAATCTCATAGGTAATAAAACCAAAGGCCAAAATAATAATAGCCAACTTAAGTAAAAAACCTGCAATTTTATATATTTTTGTATAATTCATTAATTTCATATATTGAGCCCAACTGACAAAATAATATTAGGTATTGACCCAGGAACAAAGATAATGGGTTATGGTATTATATCTGTTTATCAAAAAAAAATACAATTAATAGAATTAGATGTTGTAAATTTAGAAAAAATAAAGAACCACGCACTCAAATTAAAGAAAATTTTTGAAACATGCCTTTTACTTATAGATAAATTTAATCCAGATGAGCTGGCAATAGAAGCACAATTTTTTGGTAAGAATGTTCAATCTATGTTGAAATTAGGCAGGGCACAAGGTGTAGCTATAGCAGCCGCCTTATATCGTGACATTCCAATTTTTGAATATTCTCCAAAAAGCATAAAACAATCTATTTGTGGAAATGGAAATGCATCTAAGGAGCAGGTTGCAGGAATGCTTAAAAATCTTGTATTTATAGAAAAGATGCCTAAACTACTTGATGCAACTGATGGTTTGGCAGCGGCTATATGTCATCATTATCAAAATAACAGCATTAAAGGTGAGAAAAAAATAAAAGACTGGGGGGCGTTTTTATCAAAAAATCCAGACAGAATAATATAATATTTTTTTCTAATCCACAATATTTTGAGTTATTGTTTGGGTTATGTGTTTAAACTCTTCATCAGTGAACTTCAATTTTGTTTTTTTGAAATCAATATCGTAAACATCATTGATAGGGACAAGGTGTATGTGGGCATGTGGTACTTCGAGCCCCACTACAGCTACACCAACTTTCTTGCAGGGGATTACTTTTTTTATGGCTTTCGCAATTTTTTTGGCGAATAAGAATAACTTT
Organism: uncultured Bacteroidales bacterium; assembly: GCA_964628845.1. Lineage (GTDB taxonomy): Bacteria > Bacteroidota > Bacteroidia > Bacteroidales > PXBB01 > JAKIYU01. The sequence continues at coordinate 7,162 of CAZVOS010000055.1, forward strand.
TGATACTCATCATCTTTAATATCAAATATATAGTCCGTTTCATTTTTGGGTATTACCAAAGTATGACCTTTTGCAATGGGGTTTATATCCAAGAAAGCAATAAACTGCATATCTTCAGCCACTTTATAACAGGGAATTGTGCCATTTACAATTTTAGAAAAAATAGTATTCATAATTAAAATCTTGTTATGTCCATTATTTCGAAGGTTTTTGTTCCAGCGGGAATCTTTATTTCAACAATATCACCTTTTTCCTTACCCAGAAGTCCTTGAGCAATAGGTGTTTTGACTGATATCTTTCTATTTTTTGCATCCGTTTCATTTTCGGGAACAATAGAATACTTTACTATTTTGTTTGTTTTCAGGTCTTTCAGTTCTATTGTTGACAAAAGAGAAACTTTTGAAATATTAATCATTGATTCATCAATAATGCGGGCATTTCTTATAGTTTCTTCCAGTTGAGATATTCTTAGTTCGAGCATACCCTGAGCATGTTTTGCAGCATCATATTCGGCATTTTCGGATAAGTCGCCTTTATCTCGTGCATCAGCAATTTGTTGAGATATCGAAGGTCTTTCAACCGATATTAATTGGTTGAGATCTTTTTTTAGTTTTTCTAAACCATCCAGTGTAAAATATTGGATACTCATATTTATAATATTAAATTATTTATACTCTTATAAAAACATAAAAGAATCCCGCCTTAACGGGATTCTTTTACAAAGATACGTAAAATTTTTTATTTACAAATCTACTCTTAAACCTAAGCTATGTGAACCTTGAAATGGGTTAGACATTCGATAAGAATAATCTATTGCAAAAATAGATTTACTTTCTTTTTTCAATGGCACCTGTATTGAAAGTCCTGCAGCAGGTCCTGTTAAAGCTGTTGTTCTTTCAGCCGGTTTAGTTATACCCTCTTCGTAATTATACCCTGCTCTTACCATAAGATAGTTTTTGAAGCCATATTCTAATCCAACGAGGAATTGGTCTTTAGTGAAAGAATTGGAAGTAAATGTCCCTGCTATGGTTATTCTATGTTCATCAGGTACAATATTAAAATCGTACGAACCACCAATATTCAATAAAGAGGGTAATTCAAATTGTTCGGAGCGTTGTTGAATAGTCATCTGTTCGGGTGCACCTGGTACAAAACCTCTGAAAGAGAGGCCATCGCCTGTAAATTTCATTCTTGAGCCAATATTTTTCAAAGAGATGCCAAATTTAATTTGTTCTTCGTCTCCAGTTACATATTGGATACCTGCATCTAATGCCAATCCTTGTGCAGCGGCATCTGGTATTGATTGTGAAATTATTCTGAAATTGATACCCCCATAAATAGCATTTGAAAATGCTTTTGCATAAGACAGTGATAGGTTCATGTAGCTGGGTGAAAAACGACCAATTTCGCCACTGGCATCTGGTTGTTCAGTAGTAGTGATAGGGATATCACCAAAGTTCATAGACATTATACCCAAGCCGATAACACTTGTTTCGCTAACTCTTTGAGCTATGCCAAAAGTATTTATAAAAACACCTGAACCCTGAAGCCAATTGGTTCTTACAAGATTTAGCTCCGTTTTATTGGTAAATGCAAGTCCTGCCACATTAAGGTACTGGCTTTCGAGGCCTCTGGCACTACCTATATTAGCACCTGCCCAGCCAGAACTGCGGGCAAAAGGATTTATCAACAGCTCTGAAGCTCCTGCCTGACCTGACCTGTCGGGGTTACCTGCAAGCACACAATTAATTGATAATGCGAGGCAAACTGCTAAAATTGATTTTATATGTTTTTTCATATTTTGATATTTTGCAAATTAAAAATATTTTAGAACGATTGTAAGTCAGTAGGTCTGAGTATGCCAAACCATTTCACTACTTTTTCACCAATGCCGTCCGCTTTAACGTGAATGAGATAAACGCCACCGGCTATTGGAATACCTGCATGGTTTTTCAAATCCCAATCTATGGAAGTTTTTTCTTCATCTTTAGTAAATTGACGTACAAGAGTACCACTTACTGTATATATTGTTACTGTGCATTTTTTTGGAAGATTAATAACTTTAATTCTGTTATCCAACTGGTTTGTTTCGTAAGCACTGTAAGCATAATAGGGATTAGGAACTACATTTATTAATTCAAGGGCATCTTTTGCAACTTCCATATTGTCAAACTCTGGTGCCAGGTCATCAAGTTTAAAGGTATATAATGGATAGTTGTTATTTTGTGGTGTGGATGAACCGTAGGTTGAATAATTTTCTTTGTATGGTTTTGCTACCCTTATTCTTATTTTCACTTCATTGCTTAACCATGTTTCGCCGGGTATTGAAAGAGGGCAACTTGTGTACATAGCTTCCTTAAAAACTGCTAATTTATTGGGGAGTGTTGGGTTTTGCAATTTGTTATATATCCACAGGCCTTCGTCGTATGACGGGCAGTAATTATCACCTGTGCCATTTGAACCCATAACATATACCCAATT
>CAZVOS010000056.1:0-9626 GCA_964628845.1 uncultured Bacteroidales bacterium
AACTATAGAAGAAATTGATAACGCACTTAAACATTGGGAAATTTTAAAAAAAGATATTTTTTCTAATAATTTAAATGGCATCTTAAAAAAAATCCAATTATTTGCAGATGAATCTCCTTCAGTTACTGAAGAAGACATCTCTTCTTTCCACAAATAAAACATTCAAATTCTATATTAAAAACCGAATTCAAATGAGTTTAACATCCTTTATTTCTGATAAAAATTTTCAAGAGCTCAGGGATAAGTTTAAGACAGTTTTTCCAAAGCCACAAATCAATTTGACGGGTAATCTAATTGCACCACCTCTAACAAAAAATTATTCTGTTGTTGGTCAGGCATTTGATTATATTTTACGTTTTACACTTGAATATAAAAATAAAACAAAAATTATATCGAATGAAGCTTGGGTTGCAGATGAGTCTTTTAGAATGATTAAAAATTCTGTTGAAAAAGCTAGTTCGAAAACTATAAAAATTGGTTATAGGAGTGATTTCGTTAAAGACCGAATTGAATTTCTATCAATGCTTAAAGAAGAATATTCTAATGCAAAGCAAAATTATCAAAAATTCCTTTCTGATGGTGTTTTAACAGACTCTTTAATAAAATCCTCTTTATTTCTTGCAAGGCTTGATACAACATATCGTGCAGGATTTATTGATCAAAGTTTAGGAAATGAAAACGACTTAGACATTCAAGATATAAGACAACTTTTAGATGTTCTAAAAGAGAAAGATTTTAAAGTAAGAGAACATTGTTTCATAAATCCAACTTTTGGCAATGGTTCAATACTAGTTGAAGGTGCTGACGCAGACCTTATAATTGATGATACACTAATTGATATTAAGGTAACAAAAAATTTGGTTATTGAAAGAGATTATTTTAACCAGATTATTGGTTATTATATACTTTCCTTAATTGGTGGTATAAATGAAGAAGAAGATTATAATCCAATAAAAAACATAGGTTTGTATTTCGCCAGACATGCAACCCTTTGGAAAATACCTATAGATGAACTTGCTGATCAAAAAACAATTTTTGAGTTTCGGGACTGGTTCGTCGAATATGCAAATAAGTATATATGGTATGGTCAACTTGATAAAACAATGAGAATTGATTCTTTAATTAAAAAAAGAACTTTTCGTTCAGTAAAGTTGACAAAATAAAATTTTTAGTAACCAACTGAATTACTGCTAATTAAAAAAAAATACATTCTTAAAGAATTTTATTTCAAAAACAATATCCCGGGAGTAATTTATTACGGACGTATTTAATTTTCCTGATAAATATCGTATTAAATTCATCAAACATCATTTGTTTTTATATATTTGTTGATTAAAGATATATTCTATATATGATACAGACGAAAGAAAAATTAAATATTAAGGCAGATGAGATTTGGAAATCAGCTATAAAACTTCGTGGCAAGTTTAAAGCTTATGAATATCAGAATGTTGTATTGCCTGTTATCACACTTCGAAGGATTGAATGTGTGCTGATAGAAATGAGAGTAAAAACAAAAGCAGAATTGCTTCCTGCATATCCTGAATTTCAGATTAAAGATGATGATAATAAAGAAATTAAGGAAAAGAAACAAAAAGGACTTGAGAAGTTGATGAAAGAAGTTGAACTTGATGAATATCCTTTTTGGAACACAACAGATTGGACAATCAGAAAAATTATAGACGATAACACAAGCCGTATTGAAAAAAACTTTCGGGATTATATTAATGGATTTTCTCACATCATTTTAGAAAATGGGAAAAAGAAAATAAACCCTATTGAAGAAATTTTTGAAAAGTTTGAGTTTTCAGCAACGATTGGCTCAATGGACAAAAATGATGCGCTTGAACCAATTCTTCGCCAGTATGCCAACGAACCTTTTGGCCCCAATGATCTGACAAATCTTGAAATGGGTTATATTTATGAGGAATTACTTCGCAAATTTTCTGAACAAAGCGGTGAAGAAGCTGGAGAACATTTTACACCAAGAGAAGTTATACGTTTGATGGTTGAGTTACTAGACATTCAACTAAACCCAAAAGACAAAAACAAAGCAATCAGTATTTACGATCCAGCTTGTGGAACCGGTGGCATGCTTTCAGTAGCTAAAGAATATTTATTATCCAAAATTTCAACTGGCAAAGAACAGGAGCTAATACAAACTGTTGTACAACTTTATGGACAGGAAAAACAGCCAAAAAATTATGCTATTTGTAAAGCCGATATGTTAATTAAAGGTGAAGATGCCAACCGTATTACACACGGGAACTCTTTAGTTTCCGATGAGGAAGGATTCAAAGAAAGAGGCGATTTACATGAACATGATGCATTTGATTTTATGCTCAGTAATCCACCATTCGGTGTGAATTGGGGAGAATATGCATTAAGGGTTAAAAAGTTATCATACGGTCGCTATAAAGGTAATTTTCCAACAGTAAAAGATGGTGCCCTGCTTTTCCTGATGAGTATGATTGATAAGATGAAACCAAGGGAACAAGGAGGCAGCAAAATTGCCATCATTTTTAACGGTTCTCCTTTGAGTAATGGAGATGCCTTAAGCGGAGAAAGCGAAATCCGTAAATATATTCTTGAAAATGATCTCCTAGACTGCATTGTAATGTTACCTGACCAGTTGTTTTACAATACCGGTATTTATACTTACATCTGGATTCTCAATAACAATAAACCAAAAGAAAAAAAGGAAAAAGTCTTAATTATCAATGCCAGAAATCAACATGCAGACCAAACGCCAAGTTTGGGACAAAAACGTCACCAACTAAAAGATGAACACCGCTTATGGATTGAGCAAAAATACAAGACATGGGTTGAAGATGAAGATTGCAAAATTTTCAATTATCGCGATTTTTGCTTTCATAAAGTACAGGTTGTATTTCATCAAACTGATGAAAATGACCAACCAATGAACATTACAGAAAAGTTTGCAACAAAACTGAACAATAAAAATGTAAATGATAAAGTTGTTTTTTTTGGAGGTGAAGCAGATTTTGAATTTACCCTTGCAGGTAAAAAGATATGTTTTAAACTAACGGATAAAGACAAGTTTGAAACCGTTTTTGCAAAACATCTAAAAAACAATTTTGATAAAAAAATTAATGCAAATAATGCCCCTGAAGTAATTAAATGGTGGCAACTTAATTACGAAAAAGAAACTGTATGTATTTATACGCACCGTTATTATATTACTGACAATGAGTACATTCCTTACAAAGAAAACATTAGTGAGTTTGTGTATCGTGAAATTGACAAACCAATAATAAACATTGAACTTGCTCCACTAGTGGGTTATGAATTCTTGCCCAACAAATATTTTTACAAATATGAAGAGCAGCCAAAATCAGAAGAGGTTCTAAATGAGTTTTGGAAATTAGAAAAACTAGGAGAAAAAATAATTACCCAATTAGAAAAAAACAATGCAGAAGTATAAATCATACAAATCAACAAACATTGAATGGCTTGGTGATGTGCCAAGTCACTGGACTGTCAGTACCCTGAAAAATCATTGCGACATATTCGCAAGTAATGTTGACAAGAAAACGGAAGAAGGGGAAATTGAAGTTTCACTTTGCAACTATGTTGATGTTTATAAAAATCTTGAGATTACTAAATCAATTGATTTTATGAAAGCAACAGCGACTGAAGCTGAAATTGAAAAATTCACACTTCAATTGAATGACATTATTGTTACAAAAGACTCTGAAACGCCTGATGATATTGCAGTTCCTTCAATCGTTAAAGAACCATTCGAGAATTTTATTTGCGGATACCATTTGTCCATAATCAGGTGCACAAGAAAGATAGAACCTGATTTTCTGATTTGGGCATTAAGGGATTTATCAATAGCAACTCAATTTCATAGAGAGGCAGTTGGAATTACAAGATATGGTCTTGCTTCAAAACATTTTAAAAATGGAATAATCGCTTTCCCTGATAAAAAAGAACAGCGGATAATTGCTGATTACTTAAATGTTGCAACATCAAAAATAGATAGTTTGATTTCTTATAAAATTATACCTGAGAATAAAGCTAATGGACAGAACGATAACTTTTATTTTAAACTAAATGAAGCAAAAAGCATTTTCGAAAAACAAATAGTGTGTTTGCAACAGTATCGAAAATCACTCATACATGAATGTGTAACAGGCAAAAGAAAAATAACTGAATGAAACCAATATCTTTATCAAAAATATTCACAGAAAAGATTTTCAGGATTCCTGATTATCAAAGGGGCTATGCCTGGCAAAATCAAATAGTAAATAAGCAACCTACCGGGCAATTAGTTGATTTTTGGGAAGATTTGATGAGGCTCGATACAAAAAAAACTCATTATACTGGTTTGCTTACTTTGGAAAAAGTGCCCTTAAAAACTTGTCAGGAATGGACAGAAGATTGGTGGCTTATAAATCCCGAAGGCAAAGCTCACGAAGCATTTTATATTGTTGATGGTCAACAGAGGCTTACCACTATTATAATTCTCATTCAATGCATTCTGGAAAAAGTTGGAGACAATGCAATACTGAATGAAACACCTGTTGCCGATATCAGAAAGAAATTTATTTATCAGCAGAAAGCCGATGGCATTTCCAGAACCTATATGTTTGGTTACGAAAGCCAAAATCCAAGTTATGAATTTTTGAAAACAAAAATATTCAACGAGCATTCAGCTACCAACAATAACGAGGAAAGTTTATACACCTACAATCTTGAAAAAGCAAAAGAATTTTTCACTAAACAGCTAGAGAATTACGATAAATTAGAAGAGCTATTTATTAAGCTAACACAAAAAATAGTTTTTAATGAATATGTAATAGAAAACGATTTAGATGTTTTCATTGCCTTTGAAACTATGAATAATCGAGGCAAACCGCTTTCTAATTTGGAGTTGCTTAAAAATCGATTAATTTATCTTTCTACATTATTTCCAGATGTAGATGATGCGGAAAAAGTATTACTTAGAAAAAATATTAATGCTTGTTGGAAAACGGTATATGAATACTTAGGCAAAAATAAAAAAAGACTTTTGCCCGATGATGTTTTTTTAAAAGCACACTGGATAATGTATTTCGCTTATTCGAGAAGAAAGGGTGACGATTACATTCGTTTTCTATTAGAGCAATTTTTTACAGCAAAAAATATTTTCCAGGCATCACCTTTAATTTTTACAGATGTGGAAGAACAGGAAACTGTTTCTCTTTATGATGAAGAAAACGAAGAAGAAATTGAAAAAGAAGAATCAGTAAGACAAATAACCGTTTTAACACTAAAGCATATAAACGACTATGTAACCAGTATGCAAAAAGCTGTAAAGCATTGGTATGACATTTTTAATCCGCTCGAGAACACCTACAAAAACCTAAATGAAGAAGAACAAAACTGGTTAGATAAGATAAACCGAATAGGAATTGGAAATTTTGCACCGCTTATTCTCTCCGTTTATTGTTCAAATACTGCATTACCCAAGAAACTAGAACTTTTACAAACTATTGAGAAGTATATTTTCCTTTTATTTCGTGTTTCGCAACAAAGAGCAAATACAGGCGACAGTGAGTTTTACAAAGCAACAAGAGAACTCTACTACAATGAATCAAAAATTGATACTGTAATTAACCAGTTAGCAAAACGCATTACTGATTACCTTGACCTTGAAAAATTTGCCAAATACATAAAAAATAAATTTACTTACTATGGCAAGGATGGTTTTTATGGCTGGGGCGGTTTGCGATATTTCTTATACGAATATGAGCAACATTTAATGAAGAAAGCCGAATACAGCGGGCAAAAAGTTTCTTGGAAAACATTTACAGACAGTTATAAAGATTGTGTAACAATAGAACATATTTTTCCGCAAACACCTGATAAAACTTGTTGGGTAGAATCATTTGGCAGTTTCAGTTCTGAAGAAAAAAACATTCTTTGTAACAGCATAGGTAATTTGTTGTTGTTGTCACAACCAAAAAATTCAAGTTTGCAGAATGATTGTTTTGATGAAAAGAGGAAGAACCCTCAAGTAACACAGGGCTATTTCAACGGTTCGTATTCTGAAACAAGAGTTGCAAATAAATATACTGTTTGGACATCTGACGAAATAAAAACAAGAAGTATTGAACTCATTGAATTTATGGAAACCCGCTGGGATATATCATTTGGTAATGATCTTGCAAAAATAGAATTATTGCAGTTGGTTTTTCTTTTACCTAAACCAGTAGTTGAAACAAATATAGAAGAATGACAGAAGAAGTATTTCATAATCATATATGCAAATACCTGAGAGAAAATTTCAGGTATCGCATTCTTGCTACATCTGATTTAACAGACAAGGAATTTTATTTTGTGGAAAGCCATTTAATTGAATTTATTCAACAAACTCAAATAGACGTTTGGAATGACTTACACGATAATTTTTTCGGAAGCGATACTGGAAAACAAATCATTAAAGCTGTAAAAGAAGAAATAGCTATCAAACCTTTGTGGTTTGTAATCCGTGATGGCATTCAACTTAAAGGCAATAAAGTATATCTTTATACACCACGTCCAAGAAGCAATCACAGCAGTGAACAATTGGTTGCATTCAAAGCAAATATTTTATCTTATAAAAAAGAATTCTATTTTGCTGATGATACTACAGAAGCGATTGACTTGGTTTTATTCTTGAATGGTTTACCGATTATTACAGCTGAATTAAAACATCATGGAGAAACTGGTGAAGCCAGTACTTATGCAGATGCGATAACTCAATATACAGAAAGAAGACATCATATTTCGAATATATTTTTATTGCCTTTTGCCCACTTTGCAGCCGATACAGACGAAGCATATGTTACTACCAACCCAAAAGACGAAAAATATTTCCAACCTTTTAATACTGGTTTAGTAAATATTGAAAACCTTGAAATACCCGAAAATGAATATCCTATTTGGCATTTATATGGTCAGGCTTTTTCACCCGAATATATTTGCGATTTTATTGAATACTTTTTGATACATGTTCCTTCTAACACTGAAATTAATCATCCTGCTTTTACTATCATCCCTCGCTTTCATCAATTACGAAGCACAAAAAAATTAGCAGCAGATTTGCTTGATTATACTGAGACACATGATGTTTTAGGCAAAAAATATTTAATCAATCACAGTCCAGGTTCAGGGAAAACTTTAACTATTGGGTGGATGGCAGAACGTCTGGATAGTTTGAACAAAAGTACTACCAACGAAAAAGTTTTAGATATCATTTTCATTCTTACTGACAGAAAAAATTTGAATAAGAATATAAAAGATGATTTGGAAAAATTCACACATCTCAAACGCAAAATCATTTTTACAGACAAAGCAAATGATGTTATTGAGGGAATAAATAAAAGAATCAACATTATAGTAACTACTATTCAAAAATTCAATTGGGTACAGGAAAAATTACGTAAAGATGAAACACTTAAAAGTCTGAAAGTGGCTTTTCTTATTGATGAAGCACATAGAAGTCAAAGCGGAAAGATGGGTAAGAATGTTCGTACTACATTTACGAATCAGACCTTATGCGATGAAAGTGATGAAGAACAAACATGGATAGACGATGCTGAAGAAACATTTAAAACACTTGACATTTCTAAACAAGTTTATGTGGCTTTTACTGCAACACCAATTGAAAAAACTATTAATTTATTTGGAAAACCATTTGATGTTTATACTGAAGATGAGGCTATTAAAGAAGGTTATATTTTAGATGTTGCTGATAACATTATTTCTTATAAAACACTTTACCATTTAAATACGACTTGGGTTAAGCCTGACGAAAGATTATATCCAGAAGGATTAATTACTAAGCTGCTTCGTGACATTGCTTATGAAGATGAAACTATTGTTCAATACAAGTCTACAGTTATAATTGAACATTTTGAAAAGGAAGTTAGAAAGCAATTAAAGGGCAAAGCTAAAGCAATGGTAGTTGCTACATCACGTCAAGCAGGTTATAACTATTACTTGTCTATAAAATCTATTCTTGAAAAAAGAAATCTTGGCTACAAAGCACTTTATGCTTTTACTGATTTTATTGAAAAGGTAAGCAAAGAACCCTTAACAGAATCAAATGTAAATGGAATTGTTATAACAGATGAAACACCTATCGAAACCTATTTTGAGAAGGACGAATATAAAATTCTTATTGTTGCTAATAAATTTCAGCAAGGTTTTGACGAACCGTTATTATGTTCAATGTATTTAGACAAGTTTGTCAAAGGTGTAAATGCAGTTCAAACTATTTCGCGATTAAACAGAAAATATCCTGGCAAGAACAAAACAACAGTCATTGATTTTACTAACAATGCAAAAGAGATTTTCAAGGCATTCAGCAAGTATCGTAAAGGAGCAAATGTAAGAGACACTGAACCCAACCCACAGGAATTGCAAGACCTTTATTCTGAAATCATGTCTTTTAATGTATTTTCTTATGATATGATAGACCAATTGATGGAAACAGTGCAAGAAAGAAAAGATGCTTTATTTGCTGCTATGTGCTTAGCATTCCGGTTACATTTTGAAAAAACAATTACAGACAAAGAAGAAAGAAAAACATTTGTCAATCTACTTTTAAAATATGTGAAAAAGTTCAACTTTTTTGCACAGTTCACACTATTTAATGACATCTTAATTAAATTTGCTGTATTTGCTGACTTGATTTCAGGTAAACTGATTAAACTTGGGAGAGAAGGAAACTTAAAAAAATCGCTTGAGAATGTTACTGTTGAAAAAGCAGCAGTAAAATACTTAGGTGAAAAGAAAAATCCTAATAATGTTTCAGAGATTCACCCAAATAGTACAGCATCAACAATTGTCCCTCCTAAATCAACTATTGAAGATGTAATTGATAACATCCGTCAGATATTTAAAATTGAAGATGGAGACGAAATAATAATCAAAGAAATCTATGCTGAAACAATGAATAATGAAGATTTGTTTAAACTTATTTCGGCAAACAAAGATAACCCAACCTTTTTACAAATTACTGTTGCTAATCAGCTTAGACAACTCATTATTTATACTTACAAGAAAAAAGGACAAGTTCGCAAGACCAGAGAACCACTTTATAAAGAAACAGGCGGAATTTTTGATTTACTTGTTGATAACATAATAAGACATGCAATTTATAAAGTACAAGCATAGTAAAAAGACAGAACGAATTTTTAATATTTTTTTTCAATTAATTGTAAAATAGTATTTACTAATTATTTCAAGCTTTATTTTGAAAAAATAAGGCATTTATATTTTATTAAAAATCGGGGGGTACTGAGCCATTACTGAGCCAATTATAATTTTAGTTTTCGCTTTGCCTCATAGATACAGCGTGGCAGAGATTCAACAAAGTCCCGTCCGGTCCGCAAAACAAAGAGAAGCCATCGACTATTTTCGGTGGTTTTTTTTATTTATCCTCTCTATTTATCATTTTTTTCTTGTTTTTCAAGACTATCAAATATTATTAAACCACTTTTCATTATTGAGCTACCACAATAAATGCATTTTTTTTATTCATAACCTTTGATTCAACGCAAAGCTAATAAGAATGTATATTACAGAAGTTTTTAGCCTCCTTTTTGTCTATTAAGCCTTTTATTAACATT
>CAZVOS010000057.1:0-9535 GCA_964628845.1 uncultured Bacteroidales bacterium
ATTCAGCTTTATTTCAACAGAGATGAGGTATGCCCTGGCGAAGACAAATCAATGTATAATACGGTTTTTAAAAGATTACTTGATATAGGTGATATTATTGGTGTTGAAGGTTTTGTTTTCATTACCAAGATGGGAGAGATAACCATCCATGTCAAATCATTCAGAATTTTATGCAAATCACTTCATCCTCTGCCCATTGTAAAAGAAAAAGATGGTGTGGTGTATGATGCTTTTAGCGACCCCGAACAACGCTACCGCCAACGTTATGTGGACCTTATTGTGAATCCTCATGTAAAAGAAACTTTCGTTAAACGCACACGGCTTACCAATGCCATGCGCTCATTTCTCAACCATAAGGGCTATCTCGAAGTTGAAACACCCATTTTACAACCCCTTTATGGCGGAGCTGCTGCTCGTCCTTTTAAAACACACCACAACACGCTCGATATGACATTGTACTTGCGTATTGCAAATGAGCTTTACCTCAAACGGCTTATTGTTGGTGGCTTTATAGGTGTGTACGAATTTGCCAAAGATTTTCGCAACGAGGGGATGAGCCGCTTTCACAATCCCGAATTTACTCAAATGGAGCTTTATGTGGCTTATAAAGATTATATTTGGATGATGGAACTGGTGGAAGAAATGGTCGAATTTATTGCCTTGGAACTTCACGGCAGCACCAAGCTAAAAGTAGGCAATAATGAAATTGATTTTAAACGTCCTTGGCAACGCTATACCATGTACCAAGTTATCGAAAAATTCTCAGGGACCAACATTTCTTGCTTCGACGAAAATGCCCTTAGAGCGTTTGCCCTTAAAAACAACATCCCAACGGATGAAAGTATGGGCAGAGGCAAACTTATTGATGAAATTTTTGGTAATTTATGCGAACCTTTTTTAATACAACCTGTGTTTATTACCGATTACCCTGTTGAGATGTCGCCGCTTGCCAAAAAACACCGCAGTAAAGAAGGACTGGTAGAACGATTTGAAGCTGTTTGTAATGGCAAAGAAATATGTAATGCATTTTCCGAACTCAACGACCCTTTAGACCAACGAAAAAGATTTGAAGCACAACTCGAACTGGGCAAAAGAGGTGATTCCGAAGCTATGCTGCTCGACGAAAACTTCCTGCAGGCAATTGAATTTGGCATGCCTCCTACAGCGGGTCTGGGAATAGGTATAGATAGGCTTACTATGATAATGACTAATTCAAATTCCATTCAGGATGTGCTTTTCTTTCCTCAGATGAAACCAGAAAAAAAAGAAGATACAGACTGCTTCGATAAACAATTAACAGAAGCAGGAATACCAGAAGCATGGATAAATCCTATAAAAAAAGCAGGGTATAAATCAATGGACGAATTAAAACAAACCAATCCTAACAAACTTTTTAACGACTTGTGTGGATTACGGAAAAAACTCAAATTAGAGATACCTGCACCCAGTATAGATGAAATAAAAAATTGGATAAAATAAAAAAAAGATTAATATGTATTATTTTATATCTTTGTCTTAATATTAATTAAAATTTATAAAAATGAAAAAACAATTATTCAATCTTTCGCTCATTATGGCTTTGGTCATATTATTTGGCAGTTGTGGTAAATACGAAGAAGGTCCTGGCTTTAGCTTGCTTACAAAAAAAATGCGCATTACAGGCGAGTGGAAAATGGAAAAAATATTTAAAAATGGAACTGAGCAAGAGCTTACTGCTGATTCGCAAAATGCAACTATGCTTATCGAAAGTGATGGCACAGGAAAGATGACGTATACTTCCGGCTCATTAACTCTTGCTGTTGATTTTGAATGGCAATTTGGCGATAGTAAAGAAACTTTTAAAGTGAGAATGAAAAAACTTGATGGTACATGGGACGAATGGGACGAATCTGAAATTATTCGCCTCGCCAATAAAGAATTCTGGATTAAAGACATTTCTACTACATCTTCAGATATTTATATTACTCATTTTTCAAAGGTTTAGTTATCATTAATGTAAATATGTTCCGTTGGTATTGCACTGAAACAGCTAAAGTGACTTTAATTTAAATAGAAAAAAATTTTTTTATTTAATAAAAATGTTATAATTTTACATTTAATAGTATTGTATAATAATCAATTACATAAAAAATCTTAACCATGAAATCAATCCTAACAACTTTTATTTTATTTTTATTTATTGGAGGCACTATTAAAGCTCAAAATATAGTTTTTATTTTCAGTGCACCAGAAGGTGAGGAAATTATTAAAATTGATGAAGATTTACATCAAAAATCTGTCGAATTTTTTGTTACCGGCTTAAATAATGTTGATGAAGTTTCTGCTTTTGTGCAGAAAATTTCTGAAGTGAAAGGTGTTAAATCTTTTACCATTTCAGAAGAATTAATTGATGGCAAAAGAGCCGCTTCAGGTGTTTTTGATGGTTGTGTAAGTCTTGATTTTTTTAAGAAATTTCTACTCGATGCAGGTGTTTACGATTTAATAATTAATGATGAACCACTAAAGTCAGAAGACCTGCACACCGTTTGGAAAAGCAAAAAAACTGAAGAAAATCCTACTAAACCAATGCACGATTTGCATTAATAAGGGATTGCTAAAAATTATTTTTTTGCCATCAAATTTTCTTGGCATAAATTAATATGCTTAAAGGTATAAGCTAAAGTTTTACTTTTCTCCGAAATTTTATAAAATTTGTAATGAATGTCATTAAAAAAAATTGACAGTATTTCAGAAAATCCTTCTCCATATAAAGTCTTGTATGTTAATGGATTGTATTCAAAAAAAACAGTGCAATTATTTTGTGTCAAAAGTTTTTCCATACCCTTAAGCACTTCAAATTCATAACCCTCTGTATCAATTTTTATTACAATATTCTTATTTTTAAAATCAAATAAATCATCAGCTTTATTAATTTCTATTTCGTATGCTTCATCTTTTTGCTTAGCTTTTATAAGGGAACTGCGCTCAGGAAATATATCAATATAAAAGTCTTTCGTTTCGTTTTTACTCCCCAGTGCATAATTGTATGCGTTAATAGTACTGTTGTTTAGTAATAAATTTCTCTTTAGTTTTTTATAAGCTTCTTTTTGCGGTTCAAAAGCATAAACTTCTAATTTGGGCGATAATGAAGCAGCCAGAATACTATAATAACCCAGATAAGCACCCACATCTATAAAAACATCAGCAGTTAAAAGCTCTAAGCATATTTTTTTTGTGATGGACTTTTCATAAAAACCTGCTATAGCAAGATGAAACTGATGAAAATCTTGTCCAGGTTCCAGTATCATTTTATAAACACAGTTTTTTAAAGGTGTAATATCTTTTATGATACTTGCTTTTCTTTGTTTTTTTGTCAGTTTAAAGTGTATGTATTGAATCTGCTTATATACTGCATATTTACCTGATTTTAAAGTAAATGGAAATACTATCAGAATGTGATAAAACGGTTTAAAAATTAAATCAAAAAGAGGGGTATAAAATTTATGCATTATAACTAAAAAGGTAATATCCCTTTGTTTTTTAATATAGTTTTATGTAAAATGTGTTTCGATAAATAATGTAATACATATTTGTCAATTTTTTTGAATGTCATAACTCTCGAACCTTGATAAGACATTCTTATAAGTTTAAAAAGACGGAATGGCTTTATGAAAATCAGATTTATATACCGCAAAATAAAAAGCAGGTATTTTAATACAGTTGAATCTGGTTCTTTTTTATAGCTTTTGATAAGCATTTCTATTTGCCATCGAAAAAGAAAAGGCATCATTTTAAGAATATGATTGTAGTTTTCGTTGGTTGGCATACAAAAATTCTTTTCAAGATAGGATAAGGCATGTTGGGGATAGGCATGAACAAAACGTTCATAAAGCTCACTACCAGGATAAAAGGTAAGTGAAAAAACACGTATAATGTAGGGCTTGGGAATTTCATAAACAGTTTCAAGTGTGGCTAATTTGTCTTTTTCCGATTCAAAAGGATTATCCACAAGTACA
Organism: uncultured Bacteroidales bacterium; assembly: GCA_964628845.1. Lineage (GTDB taxonomy): Bacteria > Bacteroidota > Bacteroidia > Bacteroidales > PXBB01 > JAKIYU01. Next base: position 3,996 of record CAZVOS010000057.1, read on the forward strand.
TCATAAAAACAAGCCACCTTGTGTTTTTTAAGCATGGCGGCTGCATTAAGAAAATCAGTTTTAAGAGAAGCCCTTTTGTAAATATTTTTAAGAGTATCATCACTACCCGATTGCAGACCTACATTAACCCAGGCAAGTCCTGCAGTTTTTAACAAAACTATTTTTTCCTCTGAAATACTGACAGGAATACTGTGTACTATAAAAGGAATGCCCACCCGTCTTTTATATTCTTTTGCAAAATCTTCTATATATGATAAACTTCCCGACAAAAAACTGTCATCTTCAAAGTTTATAAAGTCCAGATAGGGGTTATGCTTAACGGTTTCTTCAAGCTCCTGAATAATATGTTCTACACCACGCCGCCTTATTTTTTTGTAATTGTAAAGAGTTTTGTAAAAATTATTACAACAATAGGTACAAGAAAAAGGACAACCCCTTGAAGTGACTACTGAATATGATGTGCCCTGTGTTTTATCATACTGCTTAAAAAGTTTAGACGTGAGATATTGAATTTTTTTTTCTTCAAGCACATAGGTGTTTTTTGCTATGTGTTCATAAGGTGTAAAAGAATCAAGGTTTTCTACTGGTGGATATAAGGGATTTTTAATAATCTCTCCATTCTTTTTATAAACCAAATTATTGATGTGTTCAAAATTTCTTTCTTGGCTTACGGCTTCTGCCATATCTAGTAAAGTTTGTTCAGATTCACCAACAGAAACATAATCGGCATATTCAAGACACATCTCGGGATATATTGATGGATGAATCCCTCCCCATACAACTGGTGTATCAGGTAAAACCTCTCTTATGATTTGGGTAATTGTAATGGCCTTGTGATAATCAATAGACATCAAGCTTATACCTATAAACGAGGGATTTATTTTTTTAAGAAATTGTTTAACAGCATGTAAAGAAACAGCACAACTTTTATCAAAATATTTCAGGTAAAACAAAGTAGAATCATAGCCATGCAATAGCAACTGATAATGCAGCAACTTAAGACCTAATTGCTCTCTGTAATCCTGCACCGAAATTAATAATACCTTCATCAGTTACATTTCCTCTTCGTTTTCAACACCATGATGTTTTTCATAATTCTCACATTTTTTATCTGCATTGTTTTTACAGGTACAAGGAACCCTGTTTCCCTTTTCATCAATACTTGAACAGCTCTTTGTAAACTGTCCGCCTTTTATTAAAAACATTTTTACTGCCAAAGCCAATACAGCAATGCCTATTAATACAGTAGAAATTAGAATAAGTTTAATCACAACATTTAAGTTTTAAAATACAAATTTACAAATTAAAGACTTTTTTGACGAAATAATTCAGACAGAATTATTCCCGCACTTACCGAAACATTGAGCGAATCGGGCTTTCTAATGGAATTTGAGCCAATGCTTATTTTATAATGAATAAAGGCATGTAAATTTTTATTTATTCCATGCGATTCGCTGCCAAAAATTATAAGACCACTTTTAGGATACCTTTGTTTTAAAAAATTTTCTCCTTCAAGCATGCTTCCCCAAATACTGTGTTTATCATTAATCTGCGACAGAAAAAATCTTAAATCGGTATAAATAATTTTTACTGCTGCCAGTGAACCCATTGTTGATTGCACAACTTTGGGATTGTAAACATCTACGGAATCTTTTGAGCATATAATCGTATCTATTCCAAACCAGTGTGCTGTACGGATAATTGTTCCCATGTTTCCAGGGTCATTAATATTATCGAGTACAATATGCCATTTTTCTTTTATATCAATGAGGTTTAGGTCATATTCAATCATCTTACATATAGCAAGAACCTGATTGGGAGAGCTTAGTGTGCTTATACGAGAGAGTGTTTTTTCATTTATTTCGTAAACAGTATATGTTTTTTTTTCTAAAAGCTTATGAAATGTTTTGAGATAAGAGGGGGTAGCATACAATTCTTTGATGGCAAAATTATTTTCAATAAGATCATTCACAATTTTAATACCTTCTGCTATAAAAACTTTGTTTTCAAAACGGTTTTTCTTTTGATGTAATGATTTAATAAATTTAATTTGTGTGTTGTTTATCATAGGGCTTGTTTGTTTATGTGTTTCCACAAAATTTCCATGTTATTTTTTAGACTAAAATACGTATTTATTCTTCTAAATCCTGCCATCCCCATCTTCTTTGCCAGAGCGGGTTCTTTAATAAATCGCATCATACATTCAGCCATTGTATCAATATCGTTTTCAGAAACAAGAAAACCCGTGATATTATTTTCAACAATATCAGGTATGCCTGCATGTTTTGTTGCAATTACTGGCAAGCCAGAGGCCCCGGCTTCCATAATACTTACAGGTGCACCTTCTTTATCTCCTTCGGATGTAGTTACAGAATGCAAAACAAATACACGGGCTTTTGACAATTCTATTGCTACATCAGTGTGCGACAGAACACCCTTAAATTCAATATGTTCTGTTAAACCAAGTGTTAAAACCAAATGCTTGCAAGTTTTCATGTTTTTACCCCCTCCAATAAAAACCAGCTTTGCCTCGGGGTATTTTTTTGCTACTTTACCAAAGGCCAGAATGCTTGCCTTGTGATTTTTAGTGTCATCAAAACGCCCTACAGAAATAAAAACAGCAGGGTTTAATGAAGCATCTTGGGGTTTAAAAATTTCTGTATCTGCCCCACAGGGATTATAGATTATTTTTTCACTTGGAGCACCCATTAATTCAAGCTTCTCTACAATTTCTTTGGAAACAGCAAACAGCTTTTCGCACCCATTAAAAACTTCTTTATATTGTGTCCCGAATTTCTTTAATTCGCTTAAACGATACATATCGTATCCATGAAAATAAATATAAAGAGGAATATTACATCTATTCGAAACAGTTGCCATATTAACTCCTGTCGGTCCATAATGCGCTAATATGGCTTCAATTTTATGTTCAAAACAATAACGTACAATAGCGTTTATCAATATTTTTTTATTTGTTTTTTCTATAAAACGCATTAAAAAACGACTTATAAAATGCTCAAACTTTAAAATTTTAACAAAAGAGTACCCCTCATTATAAAACATTGGACAATAGCCCCCATAAAAATAATGCACCTGTACTTGTGCTGATAAATGTTTTATCTGGCTGTGAATAAATGTTTCAGAATATTTATTTTTATTTACAGAAACAACGGCTATATTTTTCATTACGGATGTACTTTTTGAAGTTGATTAGTATCTAATAATGCTTCTGTACATATAAAAAAAAGAGTTTTATCAGCATAAAACTCGGTAAGCTTTTCGCCAGGGTGCCCATTGGCAGGATTTGCCATTAATGAGTCTGGTGGAGTGGCAGCAAATTCTTCCTGCATCGAAGGAAATAAGTTGATGTATTTTAATCCCGCATTTTTAAAAAGTACTTCAATTTTTGGAAAAAATATTTTATAGTCTTCGTGCAAATTTCGAGGGGTCATTATAAATGCAATTTTTAAATTATATATTTTTTCCAGTTCTTTAATATCATAAAGCATGTCCTGGAATTTTTCAAGATTTTCATTTTTATATATATTTTTTACCCATTTTTCGTAAGACCTGTTATATATTTTATCAAGAATACCTCCTGTTATGCTCGGAAAGATTTTGTATAAAAACCCCAAGCGTTTATACCATATAGGGTTCATGTGCTTATAAATCCCCATATCGGGGTCGTTATGTCCAAAACCAAAAAGCAGCAAATCTGCATGATATTGATAACCAGTTTCAATAAAGAACGCATATTCGTCTTTAATAGACCATCCATTTTTTCCCCACGACAGCGTTTCTACATTTTTAAATCGTTCACTTATCTTTCGCCCAAGTTTATGCCCCCATGTTTTTTCATATGCCAATCCATCACCCCATATATAAGAATCTCCCATAACAACGATTCTGAAAATGCTGTCGGGCTTGTTTTTATCTCTTTCATAATCGGTAAAACCATATGGATTTTTTGATGCAAAAGCATAATTGTATTGGTTTATACTGTCGTTAAGCCATTTGTATGAGTGTTTATCTTCTGTTTCTTTACCCGTTTTCAGAAAAATTTCTGATATTATCAATGCTAAAACAATCGAAAATATTATTAGCACCACCCTGATGTATATATGTCTTTTAATGCCCATCCGAAAATAATGTCTTTTGTTTTTTTAAAGCACATTCATATAAATTAAGAAAACCAGTAAGCTCTTTGTCTTTTTGGCTTCGAATACTTTTAATCAAGTCTTTAGTAAAATGAATAAAAACGATTTCATAAACCCCATTGATTAATATTTTATCTTCTTTTACTATTCTTTTGTTTTCTGTCCGATTCCAGTAAGCTACATTACAACCCCTGTGACGTATTATCCCTGTATTTTCATACAAAACAGGGATAAAATCCAGATATTTTTGGTCATCAAATAATCCTTTGCGGTATATTTTAGCACATTTAAACAAACAGGACTTTGCCCACCATATCATTACAGGGATAGCTTTGTGAGTAATTCCTATAAATCCAGCATTATATAAACCATCAGTAAAATTAACTAAAAACCATGTTTTATTTTTCTCTGGCTCGTTGCAACGCCAATGAGGACACAACAACACATCTTTTTGTTCAAGCTCAGAAAAAAGAAAATTAAAATCATTAAAAAAACAAATATCATTATCAACATAAATCACTTTTTGAAATGAGTGTTCAGTAAGTAAAAAAGTTAAAAATACAGCTTTCAAACTCCATCTGAGTTTATCTTTTTCATTCTTGTATTTCTTTATGATTGATTGGGCCATATCATTTTTTTCTAAATGATATAAAGTGAAAAATTTAGTTTTTTCGTATCCTTTAAGTTTTATGCTCTCACAATCCGTTATTAATATATTAAAAATTAAATCTGGAGCGTATTTTAAAACAGAATCCCTTAAAACCATTGTCTGTGGCAAATGACTTTGACTGGTAATTGTACAGATGGATTTCATAAATAATATTAATAATTTTTATTTCACATCTCCTTTGAAACCTACCGGTATTAATTCTTCAATAGCATCCCATACATCCCAGCCCTTCTTCCCAAACTCATGATACACATGAATAAAATAAGGGTTAACCAAGGTTTTAAATTTATCGGTTGAAAAACCTTTTTTCTTGTCAAATGTAATGTTTTGTTTATAATAATCGGCAATAAAATTAAACTCCTGTGGCAGTCTTTTATGATGATTCAGTCCAAACTCCCATGCCGTAGCAATGAGCGTTCCCTGGTCACGGGTTTTCCAGTTTTTATCTTCAAAAATCTCTAAGGTTTTTTGGTGCCACGCCTCCATAAAAGCTATTGATGATTTATTAAATAAAAACACACCCCCATTCCAGTGTGGCCAGTCTTTATCTGTTACAGTGATATTGAATTTTGATTCTATAAAATCCGTTAAATGATGGCAAAAAGCAATATAGGCATTTTCACCCTTGTCATCAAGCCATAATTTATGCCGCTTGTCCCATTTAAAAATACTTTCTTTTTCTATTTTTTTGTAATAGCCATCAACACTGTACA
>CAZVOS010000058.1:0-9470 GCA_964628845.1 uncultured Bacteroidales bacterium
TATAGAGCATTTGTTCAGCCAAGGTTATGTCGGGGAAATCTTCATGAAAACGGAATAAAGTAAAGCATTCTTTATATCCTGTGTCGAGCATTATACGATAAATACCTTCATCGGGGAAATCCATCAGGGGGCTAAGTCCTTTTTCAAGAGCTAAGATAAAGATACTATCAGGGTAAATGGTAGTTGTTTTTCCAGCATGAAGATGAAAAGGGGGTGTGGCAATTGGAAATGTGTTTTGGTAGTACTTAACATACAACTGAGTAACAGAATCATTGTTATAAATAATTCTGAATTTTTGTTTATTTTTTAAATAACTGCTAAAAAGTGGTTTGTCTTCATTATCAAGAAGTAAATAATTCTGGATAGAGAAGATATTGGTTTTATAAATATTCATATAAGAGATAAAATATTTTTTTCTGTTATAATCGGATGCTGTCAGTTTTATAACATAATTATTGCCGTAAGGTATTTTTAAAAATAAACTGTCAATAATAAAGCTATGCTTTATAGTTGTAACAGAATCTTCATAATAAAATGTAAGACTGTCGAGTGTTTGTTTGCTTTCGTAGCTTTCGAGAAGTTCGTAAGAGATAGAGAACTTAGCTTTAAAGTTGCTCATAAAACCATCTCTTGCATACAGAAGCTCGCTGGTGTTAATTTTAAAATAAAGAATGGATGTGTCTTTAGATGTATGATATAATAAATACTCAGGTTTAAGTATAATTTCGGCATCACTGTATAAGTAGGCCAGATTTTGCTTGCTGATATATTTATGCGAAAAGCAACCTATGCAAAGCCAAAGCCACAAACTGATAAAAAACCAGTTGACGTTTCTATTAGTTTTCATTGATTTCTGAATTTGCAATAATATCATCATCAGTGGCTATATATTTATCCGGGAATTTTTTTGATGTCTTTGCCCCTAATTTTCTTATGTTTTCGGCTCTTCCAATAAGATTTCCTGTTCCAGAACTGAGTTTTTTTAAAGCATCGTTGTGTAAATCAGATAAGCTGTCGATGTTTTTTCCTATTTTTTCCATGTCGCTTACAAAGCTTACAAGTTTATCATATAAAGCGCCACCCTGACGGGCAATTTCGAGTGCATTTTTGGTCTGGTTTTCTTGTTTCCATATAGAAGCAATGGTTCTGAGTGTTGCCAATAAGGTGGTAGGGCTTACAATCACAATCTTTTTATCCCATGCGTATGAAAACAATTCATTGTCGCTCTGAAGTGCTGTACTGAAAGAAGATTCGATGGGCATAAACAGAAGCACAAACTCTGGAGTTATTAGCTCCTCGGAAGTATGATACTTTTTTTCACTAAGGAGGTTTATATGATTTTTGACAGAAATGATATGTTCTTTAATAAAAAGCTGTCGTTCTTCTTCAAGGTCAGTGCTGATAAGTTTTTCGTAAGCTATTAATGATACTTTGGCATCAACAATAATGTGTTTCTTTTCAGGCAGAAATATAACCACATCTGGCTGAATTCTTTTGTTTTCGTCATTACTGGTGCTGAATTGCAGTTCATACTCCTGCCCCTTAGTCAGTCCCGAACGTTCAAGTACACGTTCCAATATAATTTCGCCCCAGTTCCCTTGTTTTTTATTATCGCCTTTGAGGGCTTTGGTCAGATTGCTGGCTTCGTCGCTGATGCGTTTATTTAATTCGTGCAGGTTTTTTAGTTCTGCACGGAGGTCAATTTTGTCCCGCAGCTCTTTATCATAAGCTTCTTCAACCTTTTTTTCAAACGATTGTATCTTTTCTTTGAGAGGACTTACTATATCAGTTATACTTTTGTTATGGATATCTGTAATTTGCTGGGAGCTTTGCTTGATAATCTTTGAAGCAATAAGTTCAAATTCGTCATTAAACTTTTTATGTAATTCTTCAAATTCTTTTTTTTGTAGCACAAGTTTTTCAATCAAGTTTTTGTTTTCAGCTTCCAGAGTATGAGTTGTTTTTTGAAACAGAAAAGAGTTTTTCCTTTCTTCATTTATAAGCTCATCTTTTTTTGCTAATTCTGAAACAATAGATTCGTTTCGTTCTTTAGCTTTTGCCAGTTCAATTTTCAGCTCGTTTATAGTGTTATTTAATGACAATTCAAAATCTTTCATCTGTAATTGATGAACGGCTTTTTGATGGGCATAATCATTTTTAAAATAAATATAACTGATAATAATACCGCTTAATAAAGCCATTAAAACATAAATAACTATCATAATTTTAAAGTATATTATTCAAAGGTATAAAAAAAACAAAAAACCGCTTTACAAAAATATTAATTCTCATAAAGCGGTATTCTGAAGTATAAAATAAATTCTATGCTTTATATGTTTTAAAGGGTTCATTTTTTTTGGAGATATTAATACTTCCGCTGTCCCAAGGTGGACTATCTGGAATTCCATTTTCAGACAACATTTGTATTGAAGCTTTATTATCAATATTAATTTTAAGTATTTCTGGCTTTTGATATGGTTTTTTATGAATATTTCTCATAGTTGGTAGGTTTAAGTTAATTATTTGTTTCCAAAAGTGTATTGAAAAATTCTGATATGTCGTTTTGAGCTGTTTTTAATTCAACTTCAAAAGTGGCTACTACTTCTTTGGCCAGCTCATCAACAGAATTAATGTAATCAATTTTTTCCCAAATGAATGAAGCTACTTCATTAAGAGTATATATTACCTTCATCTCAGCCACATTGTTTACCAAAGGTACTAAAACCATTTCATTTTCAACTTTACGGCAAACCATTCGGTTTTTTAAGGTTTTTATATTTTCTAATAAATCTTGCATTTTTATAAAATTATATATGAACTGATGGGTTACCCATCAGTTCATATATAATAATTTATCTAATAAATACTTTTTGAGAAATGATTTGTGTTCCATCAATTACCTTAACAATATAATGTCCTGTACTAAGACTGGTACTGATTTTATTTAAAGAAGCGGGTTTAATTTGTTGTGTCAGGACTTCCTGTCCCAGCATATTGAAAACACTAACAACTGCATTTTGTGAAGAAAGATGGGTAAGATAAATATCATTTTCATTACTGAAAATTAATACATTATTATCCAAATTCATTTCATCAGTGCTGGCAGTTTGGGTAATGAAATGTATTTTAAAGCGTTCAGTAGTGGCATCAACATCAGAACTGAAAGTGTAAAGGGGTTGTTGTTTCAAATCAGTGATGATATTTTCATAGGTGTCTTCAAGGTAAATGCACACATCCGTATCAAAACCAGAGATTTTTGTTGTTTCAATATCAAAGGAACCACTTACATGAGTGGTGAACCCAAGTTTTATAGTTTTATTTGAACTTAAAGCAGGATTGGTATTGATAGCCAGTTCTTCGTCTAAACTGTTAAGTGTGTAGATTTGCGGATGTTGTTCGTTGTAAGAGTACATCTTAACAGCGTCATAGGCCGCATCAAATAATTCAGTGGCGCCATCTTTGAAAAATAGCGTGGTATTATCCTTGTTCCCGTCTCTGTTGATGTTAAGTTTCAAGATGCTAATTTCTGGCAAGGTTTTATAAAGATTGTTATTGGCATGTACCCTTACAGTATTGTCAATATTTATTTCACCATCTGCATAATTCTCGTTAACCTGTACCCAGAAGGCCTGCATGGCAGGGATGATGCGTTCGGGGTCATCTGGTGAATCGTAAGGTACGTAAGTATGCACTCCGCCGTCCCATTCTCTGATATGAATAGAGGCATTAAGATGTGTGGCATCAACAAAATCCTGATTTTCACCGTATAAATCTATCACCAGTTCCCAGTCAATAGGTGATGGATATGGATTGCCAGCCAGATTCCATCCATAATTGCCTGTGCCCACTCCTGTTCTGGTAAAACTATCATAACTAACAGTACCTGTATTCAATGTACTTTGAGTAAAATAAATTGTGGAGTTACCCGCAGTTTCATATTTGCTCACATATCCTCTTAACGGGGTGAGTGTTCCTATGTTTACAGCAGCCCAGCCACCAGGGGTGTACTCCCATAAGCCATCAGAATTGTCGAAAACAGAAAAGTCTGCATTTGAAACAGGTGAAGAAAGATACCAGCCCGTTTGAGTAACATCAGGAAGGTATTTCTGTACTGTTACATTTCCATTGTAAATCACATTGCCATTATCAATGAAAGAACCCGTTCCGTTTTCATCGGACATGATGACAAAATCTCCATCTATTTCGAGGGTATAACCATTTGCAACGGTGAGACTGTTATTGGGCTCTACAAATACATGATTATAGGTAACATCTGAATTAATAGTAGTATTATTGGTTACGGAAATATCTTCTTTGAGGTGTGTTGTATCATTGGGATATATATATTCGTCCAAAGTATATTGATAATATTGACTTATTGTTTGATTTGCAGCTCTTACTGCATCAGTCCATCCTTCTTCGGGCCATCCGTAGTAGCGGTAATAGTTAGGCCATTGTTGTTCAGTAATAGAGGCAATCTTCATTTGTTTGCCTGCCCCATCAAGACCAAAAATTTTTCTGGGTACTTTTATCTCCCTATAATCTGAGCCAATTTTAAAGTTAACCACAAGACCCGGCATATCAAAAGGAGTAAGTTCAACAGAGTCGGTAGGTACATTAGCAATAACATTCCAGTCTCCGTCTTCAAATTTTGCCAATTGTATAAAATGTGCACCTGGGTCATTTTTCCATATTAATACATAATTTGCTCTAAAGGGTACATTGATATAATTGCCCCAGGCATAAGCCAAAGATGAAGTTTTGCTGGGATTGCTCAGGTTCGAATTGATGAAAAAATAAGTAGCCATATTGTTATAATCGGCTTCATCGTCTGAAATTGCAAAATATAAATAGTCTTCATCCCAGGTAAAATGAGCATAGTCGGCAGTAGTAATATTAGAAAATACTTCTTTAGCTTGCCAGCCACTGTTGCTGCCTTCAATATCTACAGTATTGTATGTACCACCTATTATCGGATAGCCGTATAATTTAATGTCGTCAATTCTGAATTGAGGCGTAGCAGATGTTTGTGTAAAACGTAAGCGTAGGTTTTCGACATTTGAAGGGATTGTTCCTGTTGGATTAATTAATATCCAGTTGGCAGTACCAGTGCCTGTAGCTCTGCTGTATGTTAGTTCTGTCCAATTTGTGCCATCAGAACTTACTTCTATTTTAAGTTCATTACTTGATGCTGTAGTGCTTTTGTAATGTCCTAAAGAAAGGTAAATATCATTATATCCTATCACATCTATACCTTCTATTAAAAAATACTTATTAATAGAATTAGATATATATACATTTGCCAAACCGCTGGCATCAGTATATCCACTACTTGAGCTTGTGCTTCTTACATCAGCATCGCCCGTAAAGGCAACAGGAGCTCCATTTTCCCAGTCTGTGTAATCGTTTATAGCTGTAGTAGCTGTTACATTACCGATATCTTCTGAAAAAATTAATGTAGGAGCTACATCTGTAGTGGCTTGGCCAGTAGGAACAGTACCATCTGTTTTGTAATCAATATCGGTACCGCTGTTGGTATAGGGCCAAATAGAGAAATTGTAAGTTGTATTATCTTCTAAGCCAGTAAAAACAGCTTCTTGAACTCCATAGGCGATATTTTTAATTAAAGTGGTATTGGCCTCTTCTGTAGCGTCTGTTGGAGCTGAAGGGTTGGCAGGGTCAATGGCTGCTTTTACGAGGTAAGCAGAAGGCAGTTGTGCGCCTGCAGCATCTGTCCATGTAACTGTTATCTGACTGTCTGAATTTTTTGTGGCTGTAAAGGCAGTAACATGTTCTGATGGCTCTGGGTCGGGGGGAGCAGTAACTTCGCCTTCTAAGGATACTGTTTTATTGCTTGCACCTGACGAAGATGCTGTTATTAGGTCACCGCTGTAAGTATCTGTAGCTAAACCTGCTTTTAAGCGTACATATATTGTAGAATCGCCAACAGTTCCGCCATCATGAATAAGGGTTAAAGTATTGGGATAACTTACAAAACCACTTCCTGATGTTTTAGATATTTCAAAATTGTATTCGGGGGGTGTAATGGTAATATTTGCAGTCAGGTTTAAACCTGAAATAACAAAATTGGTTTCATCTGATGGTCCGTTACCTTCAACATAAGTCATTCCCGATAGTGATGAGGGGTTTACTGTTATTGAGGGAGTTGAAGATTCCGTAACTAAAACAGAGACATTATCAAAAAATGCTGTTTGACTCCCTCCGGTACTTCCCTGCCAATAGCCACCCATATAATCTAAAGCTGTCTCTGTATAGGAGTTATCAGTGGTTGTTCCTTGTGAGGTTAAGCTTCCTTGTGCAGGGTCTGCAAAAGAAGAAGAACCGTCATTTCTTAAAAAAAGCTCCCATTGGTCATTAGAAGGGTCATAGGTTACTTTTACACTAAGGTAATCTGCACCAAAATCTGTAAGGCCAGAAGTGTTTGAAGTAATTAGATTAGTAAAACTTGTAACACCTGCACTGTATTTCGCTAATCTTACAGGGTCGGTACTGCCTGATTGTCCCAATAAAACAGCATAACCAGTACCATTATTATAAGCAGTGGTATTGCTTCCTGCTAATATAAAAGCCACACCATAACTTCCTGAATTAAAGCCAGAAGGGTCTGTTCTGATTTGTCTCATATTAAAATACCAAGTAACAAGTCCACCGTTTGAACTTAATGTTGTGTTGTAAGGACTAGAGAAATCATCTGTTTCGGCGTATGCAAATGCCCAGCCCAATACATTACTTGAGCCACTGGCATCATTGGTGTTTTCAAGAATATCGTTATCAATTCTTGCACCCCAATCAGCACCTGAACGTGATACATAAAAACTACTTGTTCCGATTTGACCAGAAGTGGTATAGCTTGCTCCCTGACTTGTGCTAAAATCGGACGAAAACACTGAAGTTTGGCTCTTTAAAGAGGTTGTAAAAAGTATCAACCCAATCAAAAAGACCATGATTTTTGATAAATAAGCTTTTTTCATAATATATAAATTTAAGTTAGAATTAATAGTATGGTTTTTAATTTTACAAATGTAATAAAAATACCTCATAATATTAATAACAAATTATAAAGTATTCCTGATTTTTATAAATAAGAGAATGGAAAAAAATGGAATATTTGTTTATTAAAAAGTAGATATTTAATATAAATGTATATTTATTGTATATAAAAAAATTACGATAAAATCTTCTTTTTTATGATATTCCATGTTTCCGAATTTAATTTACTTCCTATAACTTCAATAACTTTTCCTGCAAGCAGAGCACCAATTTCACCACATTTTTCAAGAGGTAAGTTGTTCACATAGCCGTACAGAAAACCTGCAGCATACAAATCTCCTGCTCCTGTTGTATCTATGCATTTAGCAGGTATTATTCCTATAGTATAAATATATTCTTTACTTTTGATGAGAGAGCCCTTTTCTCCTGTTTTAACAATTGAAATATTACAACTTTGCGATAAGATATTCAGTGCTTCATGAGGAGCTTTGCCTGTAAAAGCTTTGGCTTCATCTTCGTTGGCAAAAATTATATCCACATATTCTTCAACGAGTTCCTTTAAAAATTCAAGATTGGCTTCAACCACATTATAGCTTGCCAGATCAAGAGAAACTGTTAATCCGCAGGCTTTGGCTTTAACCATAATACTTTTTATCAGTGTGTAGTTCTGAACTAAATAACCTTCTACATGTATGATGTCGTAATTTTTAAGAATAGTTTCGTCTAAGTGCAAATCTGTAAGTTCAAGAGCAGCTCCTAGAAAGGTGGCAAAAGTTCTTTCCGAATCGGGGCTTACAAATGCAGTGGCTACACCACTTCTATTCGGACTTTTGTACAGATGTGGCTTAATTCCATTTTTTATCATATCATTTGCAAAGAATTCTCCCATATTGTCGTTGCCCACAACGCCAATAAAACCGGTTTCAACACCCAAGTTTGCCAGACCACTTATAGTGTTTGCAGCAGAGCCACCGGCAGAAATGCTTTTTTGCAAGGGTTCAATTTGTTTGTGTAGCTTTTCAACTAATTCATCGTCAATCAATTGCATGCTGCCCTTAGGAAGTCCGATGGTTTCTAAAAAAAAGTCATTTTCAAGTCTTGTCATTATATCAACAAGAGCATTACCTATGCCTAATATTTTTTTCATGATGTATTGAGTTTAAGATTTTGGTATTACAATGGGGAAATCGTATTTGAATTCTAGCAATTGAGGTTTGCCAAGAATATGTTCTAAGAAGTGCAGATAAGTTTCTGAAAATTTGAATCTTTGTATGTCGTAATATTCTTCGGGGAGGGGTTTGTTGCCAATACTGCCCATATCTATTGAAGTGGTATTAAATTCTTCAAGTTCGGGGAAATGTACAATTTTAGAAAGCACAGGCATTTGTCCGTAATCTTCTCTGAGCAGGAGGTCAACAACTTTATCTGCCAGAGTGGCTGTAAGGCGTCTGTCGTATGAGCGGCACTTGCCTGCCCTTGGGTAATAGCCAGAAATTTGTGCACGGGCTTCAATGCCCAACTTCTTTGTAATATCCGATGCGATAACACCACTTACACCACCAAAACGGGGATGCCCAAATTCATCCATTTCAGAGCTGGCATATACAAAATCTGTTTTATCTGTAATGTCATCATGCCATTTAACACCTTCGGCTACAGCAATGATAAGGTTCTTCTTTTTGGAACGCATATAGGTTTCTTTCACTGTTTCCATGAAAAAATCTTTGCGTTCTTTATTTATTTCATGTTCCGGAACAAGTGCCAGTTCTGCACCTCCCATAGTGGCTGAGCCGGTAAGCCAGCCAGCATCTCTGCCCATAACTTCCATAACAATAATACGGGAGTGCGATTCGGCTGTGGTACGTAGATGTGCTGTAAGCTCCATCAAACCTTTTGCTCCTGAGGGGAAGCCCGGACAAAGAACAGCTTCTATTTCTTTACCATTATAAATATGTTTGGTTTGAGTTCTTAAATCATTATCGATGGTTTTAGGAAAACCGATAACCTTAATCCCTTCTGTTTCGTAGAGTCGTTTGGCAGCACCATTGGTGTCGTCGCCACCTATGCTGATTAGAACATCTAAGCCATAGCGTTCAATATTTTTAAGGATCTGGGGCACCCTGTTTTCGGGATTCTTTTTAGTTGGAAAAGGATTGGTGCGGCTGGAAAGGAGCGCAGTACCACCGTAATAGCCATCGTAGGGCTGGTTGGTCAGGTCAATAACATCTCCCTCGCCTAAAAGACCTTTCCATCCTTTACGTATGCCGTATATTTTGTAGCCAAGTAATGCAGCCCTGTTGCGGATAAATTCTATACTAGAGTTCAAGGCAGGCGTATCACCACCGCCAGTTAAAATTCCTATTGTTTTTCCATTGAAAAGTTTGTGTTTCTGTGCCATAATAATTATGAATTAAATATTTTTTAAATATTCTAAAAAGAGTGTAAAACTAAATATTTTT
>CAZVOS010000059.1:0-9470 GCA_964628845.1 uncultured Bacteroidales bacterium
TAAAGGGTATTATCCAAAGTGGTGAGGGCTATAATGCTGAATTTAAACTTTCTGTACCCTCCAAAGTGAAAGAGATTTCAGAAGAAGTTTGTGCATTTATTGAATTGTTTTATGACCGTATAGAAATAAGCAATCCCGGCGGTTTGGTAAGCGCCATTTCCAAAGAAGAGTTTGGAAAAAAAACCTTTCGAGAAATCCACTGATTTTTGGCCTATTTGCCCGTATGCAACTTGTAGAACAAGTGGGCTCCGGCATTGATAGGATGAGAAGATTAATGAAGGATGCTAAGCTTCCTGAACCTCAATTTTCTACTGAAGGAATGTTTAATGTTACTTTTTTAGACCGGAGAAAGCCCTGTAGGGGCGAAATATCTATATCTAATTGAATAGTTCATGCATGTAAGTTTTTCATAAATTTTTTATCGGACAACAGTGAAAAAATATAAAAAATGATAATATTTAGAATTATATTTTTTTAAATGGAACTATAATACCTACATAAAATTAAAAATTTTTATGTAGGTTTGTGTCTGGCATGAAGAAACATTTTTCTATATCTGAATTGAACTATTTTCCATTTATCCAAAATTTGTTTACCACAAAAAAATCACATATAGTATTTTTTTTAATCATTGCATCAGTACAACTGCTATATGCCCAAGAATATACAGTTAAGGGAAGTGTTTACGATAAAGAAACATCAGAACCCTTAAGTTTTGTAAATATTATTATTAATGAAAGTCAGAAAGGAGGCATAAGCGATATTGAAGGGCGTTTTTCTTTAACATCTGATGAAAAACCTGTATATCTCAAACTAAGTTATGTGGGATATGAAACTTACACTTATACCATTCCTGATATAAAGAAACATTGTCATATTTTTTTGAAGCGTTCAGAGATTATGCTCGATGAAGTTGTCATAGTACCCGGCGAAAACCCTGCCCACAGGATAATTGATTCGGTACTGCAAAACAGAGATAAAAACAACCCTGAGATGCAACAGTCCTTTAGTTATATGTCCCATAATAAAGTAAGCTTTGGGATTGATACTGAACAGATAAAGAGCATCACGCCAAAGGACAGTGCTGATCAGGAAGAAATTGCCAATCTTATGAACAAGACCTACCTGATGCTTATTGAAAGTATTAGTGAACGAAAATATATCTTCCCAAAACAAAATAAAGAAACGGTTATTGCCAGCAAAGTGTCGGGCTTTAACGACCCGTTCTTCTCATTGATTGCATCGCAACTGCAATTGTTTTCTTTTTATACAGAGTATATCAGCATCATGGATAAAATCTTTCTCAGTCCGATAAGTACAGCTAGCACAGAGAGATACCTTTTTATTCTAGAAGACACGTTATTTAAAGAAAACGATACAATATTTATTATATCCTACCGTCCGAGGCGTAACAGAAATTTTGACGGGTTGAACGGATTGTTGTATATCAATACGAATGGATGGGCCATACAGAATGTAACAGCTGAACCGAGTGATGGCAGCATTGGTTCCTATCAGATTAAGCTAAGGCAATCGTACAGTAAGATAGATGGCACACACTGGTTTCCTGTACAGCTCAACACAGAATTATTGTATTCGTATCCACAATCCACGCTTAAAATCTTTGCCAACGGGCGCACCTACATAAAAGATATTCAAATCAATAACAAGATACCCCGAAAAGAAATTGGAGCTATTGAATATGAGATTCTTGATGAGGCAGGCGAAAGAGATGAGGCGTTCTGGGACAAGTACCGTTTTGAACCCCTTACAGAAAAAGACATCGAGACCTACAGGTTTATCGACAGTATCAGCAAGGCAAATAAGCTGGAAAGATTCTCAGGTGTTATTAAAACACTTATCGAAGGGAAAATACCTTATAAGATATTCAATATTGACATCAATCATCTTTTTGGTTTCAGCAATTATCAGGGGTGGCAACTGGGTATTGGTTTGGAAACAAATGATAAGGTATCGCGTCTGTTCAGCTTAGGGGGTTATACGAGCTACAGTTTTAAGAATGACCAGTTAAGATACGGAGCCAATGCGGCCATTCATATTGACAAGAGAACAGACACAAAATTAACATACAGTTACATCAACGATGACATGGAGAGTGCAGCTACATCAAATTATGACCTGATGCCATCATTTAAGCTCAACGATTTCAGAAGTTATCTGATACGTAAAACCGATTATACCCAATCGCATAAATTATCATTAGCTACAAGAGTTTTCCCTTATATTTACTCAAAATTGTCTGTATCTCAAAGTTATATTGTTCCAAATTTCGATTACCAATATGTGCGTACTCAGAATAACATCAATATCCTACAGGACGAGTTTTTTTTTACAGAAATTTCTCTTAATTCAAGGTTAGCTTACAGGGAGAAGTTCATTCAAAGTAAAGATTACAGGTATTCTTTAGGCACGCCATATCCTGTTTTTTATATTGGTATTTCCAAAGGTGTGGAAGGTGGTAAGATGGGCGATTTTGACTATTTCAGATTGGATATGAGCATTGAAAAAAGTATCCCAATAAAGCTGACAGGCACTTCCTCATTAAAAATAGATGCAGGCATTACCGATAGTGAATTGCCTTATTGCAAGCTTTATAACGGGAAAGGGAGTTATGAAAATTTTTCTTTATTTGCCCCCTACTCTTTTAACACCATGCGGATGAATGAATTTTTATCGGATAAATATCTGGCTGTTTTTTATCAGCACAGCTTTGGCACTTTACTTTTCAAGACCAAGCGCCTTAAACCAGAGATAGTTATAGTTACAAATTATGGGATAGGCACATATAATAAAAGTTCATTACATCGGATGCTTGAATTTAAAACAATGGATAAGGGTTATTTTGAATCGGGGCTAGTTATTAACGATTTATTGCATACAGGTTTTTACGGATTAGGTACAGCCGTATTTTACAGGTATGGGTATTATGCGATGCCAGAATTAAAGGATAATTTTGTCTGGAAACTGTCGTTTAAGTTTAATCTTTAAAAAAAAGACAGAAAATTTTCTGTCTTTTTTAGATAATATTCTGTTTGTAAGTTCTATACGTGGTCTAATACCACATCTTTCAGATCTTTTACTCTTTTGGTGAGAACAAACCTGCATTTGGAGAAGTTATTCACGGGCCATCCCTGCCAAAGGATATAATTTCCATAATTGTCTTTTGTATTATAGACGGCATGTGTGGTATTATCGAAATCCCATGTCATTACTTCTTTTGTTTCATCTACTTCTACATACACATCCATAAACTTATGATAGATGACCACATCCCAGTAATCATTTGTAATACCTAATAAATCGAGCAAGGTGGTAAGTGTTTTTTGTCCGGGTAATCCCTCGAGTTTCATTTCGAGTGTGAAGCGGTTTTGGACACCACCACCAATAAAGAATTCACCGCCATTAAAATCGAGAGAGGCATAATTCATCACCTCGTCAATTTTTGAAGCAATCTGAGTATATTTACTATCGCCATAAACTATATACATAAACATGGGGCCTGCTGATGAAATTACAGTGTTATCGCTGCTTAGATGAAAAGCAGTAACGGGAAAGTTAATTCCGGCTAAGATGTCTTCACCATTTTCGTTATAAGCTTCGGTTACTTCCCATACACCTTCCATAAGTGTTTTTGTAGGGATTTCTTCTTTTATACAAGAGGTAAACGTTAGTAAAACACTTATAATGAGAGGTATTACAAGTTTTGCATGGGCTTTTTTCATGGTATTTGAATTTAAAAAGTTTATATTTTTAATTGACGTATTGCTTTTTACAAATACTATGCTAAGATAATTAAAATATTTTTAAAAAAAATATTAAAATTTAAAAAAATAAATAGTATAAAATTTTGTAATAAAAAAAAATTAGTATCTTTGCACCCTTAAATTAAAATAAAGAGACATGGCAAGAGTATGTGATTTAACAGGAAAAAAGGCAATGGTAGGGAATAATGTTTCCCACTCTCATATTAAAACCAAGAGGAAATTTTATCCCAATCTTCAGTTAAAGAAGTTCTATATTGCTGAGGAAGATATGTGGATTACATTAAAAGTATCTACATCGGCCATGAGAACTATAAATAAAAAGGGTATATACAATTACTTAATGGAACTTGAAAAGAAAGACAATAAGTAAAAAAAAAGTAATTTTTATAAAGAAAGGTTATTCATTCAAAAGGATAACCTTTTTTGTTTTAGACTTGCAATAATTTTATTCAAAATAAGTTAAGATAAGATATTTAATTTAGTAAGATTTTTTACCAACCCAGTTATTTGTAAGGATGCAACTGAAAATATTCATTTTATTAATAGGTATAATCAGTTGTTTAAATATTTTTTCTCAAGAAAAAGAAAAGCGTCTTATACAATTTTCGGGGATAGTTGTAACGGGAGATAGTTTGCGGCCTGTTCCATTTACAAATATAGCAGTAAGGCATAAATACAGGGGTTCTACGGCTGATTATTACGGTTTTTTTTCGTTTGTCGCCAAAGAGGGTGATACTCTTGATTTTTCGTCTATGGGTTTTAAGCCGGTTACATTTATTATTCCAGATACACTCACTACTAACAGATACTCATTGATACAGATGATGTCCAGCGACACTGTTTATTTAACTGAGACTGTAATATACCCATGGCCTACACCTGCACAATTCAAGCATGCTTTTATCAACATGGTTGTTCCTGAGGATGATTATGACCGAGCCATGAAGAACCTGACTTATATAGAAATGCGAGAACGGCTTGAGAACATGCCAATGGATGGCAGTATGAATTATAAAAACTTTATACAGAAACAAACGAGTAAGCTGTATTATGCAGGACAGTTACCGCCTAATAATTTGTTAAATCCTTTTGCCTGGGCTCAGTTTATCAAGGCATGGAAAGAAGGAAAATTCAAGAAGCATGAATGAGGATAATAATTATTTTTGTAATTAAACTAAATCATTGAAGACACTACACCTATATATTATAATTATTCTGAGTATTTTTTGTTTAAACCGTGTTATTGCACAGAAGGCAGCAGTTATATACGGGCGTATTACAAATACAGACAATACTGCTTTAGAACTTGTAAATATAGCTTTAGAGGGAGAGCCGGGGGGAACAAGCACTGATAGAAATGGTTATTATGAGATGAAAGTACCAGCGGAAAAGGATATTATAGTTTTATTTTCATTTATTGGTTATGATGTAAAAAAATTAACGCTTCATTTGAAGGAGAACGAAAGGCGGCAACTACACCTT
Source organism: uncultured Bacteroidales bacterium (assembly GCA_964628845.1). Lineage (GTDB taxonomy): Bacteria > Bacteroidota > Bacteroidia > Bacteroidales > PXBB01 > JAKIYU01. The sequence continues at coordinate 5,268 of CAZVOS010000059.1, forward strand.
AAGCTCTCATCACAAACCACCCAATTGCCTGAGTTTGAAATTGTAAGTAATTATTATCGAGAATCGAATCTGATACGTATTAACCCAAAGATAGCGCAGGTAATCCCTACGCCATCTGGAAATATAGAGAGCATTATAAAGACCTTGCCTGGGGTGTCTTCTTCAAATGAATTGTCGTACCAATATTCGGTAAGAGGGGGCAATTACGATGAAAATCTGATTTATGTAAATGATATTGAAATATACCGTCCATTGCTTATCCGTTCGGGACAACAAGAAGGTCTGAGTTTCATTAACTCTGATATGGTTTCGTCTATTTTATTCTCTGCGGGGGGTTTTGATGCGCGTTACGGAGATAAGATGTCGTCGGTACTTGACATACAATATAAGAAGCCAAGTGGTTTTGCTGGTTCAGTTTCGGGAAGCCTTTTAGGAGCCAGTGCTCATATAGAAGGCATTACATCTAAATTGCCAGTGTCGTACATTATCGGGCTGCGGCAGAAATCTAATCAATATATACTGAATGCCATGGAGAGCAAGGGTGATTATAAGCCCTCATTTACAGATTTCCAAACCTATATTTCATACGATATTAATGAGAAATGGGAACTTGGGTTCTTTGGGAATATAGCCATGAATACTTACCGTTTTATTCCACAAACTAGGGAAACACGTTTTGGGACAATCAATGAGGCCCTAAAGCTTAAAGTTTATTTTGACGGGCAGGAAGTAGATAAGTTCAACACCTATTTTGGTGCTATAACAACAGAATACAAACCCGATAAGAATACCCGTTTAAAACATATTTTTTCTGCCTTTAAGAGCGTTGAAAGTGAGACTTTTGACATACAAGGTCAGTACTGGCTTTATCAGCTTGAGAATGATTTTGGCAAGGATGATTTTGGCAATGAAGCTTTTGAGAGAGGCGTAGGCACTTATTTAATACATTCGAGAAATAATTTGGAAGCCCATGTGATTAGTATGGAGCAAAAAGGAAGTTATACTGTTCTTAACCGATTTTTCCAATGGGGTTTTAAATACCAGTATGAGAACATTCAGGACAAACTCAAGGAATGGACGTTAATAGATTCTGCGGGCTTCAGTCTTCCCAATGCTCCTGATTCTGTAGGATACACGACTTCTGAATTACAGCCCTATCACGATTTCGAGCTGCAAGATGTTATTAACACGAGAATATTCTTATCTTCGAACCGTTTATCTGGCTTTGTTCAGAATGTATGGAATTATTACTTAGACAGCGCCAAAATTTCAATAAATGCAGGCATCAGAGGGAATTACTGGGATTTTAACAACCAGTTTCTTATCAGTCCCAGAGTAAGCTTATCGGTAAAACCTAACTGGAAAACAGATATGCTTTTTCGTTTTAGTACTGGCATGTATCACCAGCCACCCTTTTACAGAGAGATAAGAGATTTTTACGGGCATATCAACCATGATATAAAGGCACAGGAATCCATTCATATAGTAGTGGCACAAGACTGGAATTTTAAGGCATGGAACAGACCATTTAAATACGTTACTGAAATCTATTACAAGCATCTTAATAATCTTATCCCCTATGAGATTGACAATGTGCGTATCAGGTATTATTCGGACAAGCTGGCAAAAGGTTATGCCATGGGTATTGATATGAAAATTAACGGGGAGTTTGTTAAGGGAATAGAGTCGTGGGCAAGTTTATCGGTAATGCAAACACAGGAAGACATCATAGGTGATTATTATTACGATTATTATAACCAAAGCGGACAGTTGATTATAAGGGGTTATACATTAGATGATGTGGCAGTTGACAGCGTAAGATATGAGCCGGGATATATACCCCGCCCAACCGACCAGAAGGTTAATTTTAGTTTATTCTTTCAGGATTATTTACCTAAGAACCCCAGCTATAAGATGCATCTCAATCTTTTATTTGGCAGTGGTTTGCCATTTGGGCCACCAAAAACAGAAAAATACAGGCATACCTTACGCATGCCTATGTACCGCAGAGTGGATATTGGTTTCTCAAAACAACTTAAGAGTGAAGAAAAACTATTACCTGACAAGAATTTCTTTCGTCATTTTAAAAATATCTGGATAACTGCTGAGGTATTTAACCTGCTTCAAATTAATAATACCATTTCATATTTATGGGTAAAAGATGTGAACAACAGGCAGTATGCCATACCTAATTATCTGACGCCGAGGATGCTCAATGTAAAACTCTTGATTGAGTTTTAACAGCAAAACTATTTAACCTGAATTATTCATAAAATGTTATGTTTTAGTGTTTCTTAGTGCCTTGGTGTTTTAGTGGCCTGTTTTTATTCTTTGCCACAAAGTCTCTAAGCGATGCAGTGGCCTGCCGAACTGACACAAAGCGATGCAGTGAGCAAAGCCGAACTGGTTCACAAAGTTTATGAATAATTCAGGTTAAATAATAAGCTTCTTTCAAAAACCTGACATGATACTGACTTTTTATCATTACTAAATCTTTAATTATTTTTATCTTATTGTATTTCAGTTCTTTAAATCTTGCATCATTCAATATGGCATATTATTTGTAATTAGTCTAAGTATAATTTAATATTAATACTAACATTTAAAATTTAGAAATTATGACACATCACGATAAAGAAACAAAAAAGTTTTACATACTAGAACAGTTGCCCTATAGTTACGATGCATTAGAGCCCTATTTTGATAAGCAGACCATGGAAATACATCACAGTAAACACCATCAGGCCTATATAAATAATTTAAATGCAGCTATAGAAGATACAGAGATGGCTTACATACCCTTAGAAAGATTATTGGGAGATATAAGTAAATATCCTGTATCTGTTCGCAATAACGGGGGTGGTCATTATAACCATGATTTGTTCTGGAAAATATTGATGCCCAATAAAGGTAAAGGGCCAAGAGGTAAACTGTATGAAGATATTATAATAAGCTTTGGTTCTTTTGAACAATTTCAGCAGTTGTTTTCTGATGCAGCAAAAAGTCGTTTTGGCAGTGGTTGGGCATGGCTCAGTGTTGATAAAAGCGGGAAACTATTTATATCTTCCACTCCTAATCAGGATAACCCATTGATGGATGTAGTAGATAAGAAGGGTACACCCATATTAGGGCTAGATGTATGGGAACATGCTTATTATTTAAAGTTTCAGAACCGCCGTCCTGATTATATCGATACATTCTGGCATGTGATTAATTGGGAAGAAGTTGAGAAAAGATACTTATTACTGAAATAAAAGAGGATGTTCTTTGCTTTTGTTTTGTGAGGGTGGATTTATTAAAACTTTTACCGATACTAATCTAATGCATAATTATTCACATAAACACATAAATCAAAAGTATAATCAATTCTTTTAAATCTTATCATTTAAGCTTGGTTTCGAATAGTGCAAATTCTCTGTATGGTTCAGGTTTAGAGCCACAACATCTCTGTATAATTCTATGAACAAAAGCCATAGAAGAGAGGTTTTCTTGAAAAATAAAGCCACCTTCGCAGAACTTATAATTTCTTTCTAAAAGCGTTGGTAATGATTTATTAATTAAAGCCAAAGCCACTGGACTGCGTTGATATTTAGGGATGATACCTATCTCTGTAAATCGGAAAGTGTCAATATTATTTTTTGAGTGAAGTTTGATGGTATCGCAAAGCATTATATCCCTTTGTGTATCAATCATTTGGTTGACATCGGGGTACCAGAGGAAGAAACCCACTGGATTGCCGTGTATTTCTGCAAAAATTAAATTTTCGTTATCGAGTAAGAATCTGAAGGGGTAAAAAAGCTCCTGGTCTTCTTGCACATCGCGATTTGTCCAGAAAGGATGTTTTGCAAAAGCTTCATTATTTAATCTGGTATAGATGGCGCTTTCATCATTTATTTTTCTTTTGTCCATAAATCGCAATGTAAGTCCCTCTACTGTTCTATTCATGTTATATATATCAGCCCATTGCTTATAAGCATCCATCCCAAAACGGAATGAGTACATTCTGCGTGGATGTAATTTTCTAATGTAATCTTTATAATATTCGGGGTTATAATTTAAACCAAATAGGGGTGGCTCGTCAAATTTATTCAGCAGTATGCCAGCTCCGTAGTTTAAATGTCCGTTTAGGCCGACTACTATTTTGTTTGTTTCGGGAAAGAACTTAATAATTTGCTTTTTAATAAGAGAGAAGATATCACCTAG
>CAZVOS010000060.1:0-9354 GCA_964628845.1 uncultured Bacteroidales bacterium
TGTTGAATTGGACTGTGGATATAAAAGTTCCCGCCATGCATTAACAGTTAATTCATCGGCTTCTAAGTTATTTTCTATAATATAGTTGATTTGCTCTTCGTAATGCGTTATCCACGATTTTACAGATGGACAGGTAACAGGATATGGGAATTCATTATCAAAAGAGTACCCCAGCACCGGATAAACACTTGTATGGGCTGATACAATAACATAGCCGCCATTATCAACATCTACAATATAATATAATGTTTGTTCCGAATTATTTTTAACAGTTTGCTGAAGATTAAAATTGTTCAGTTTAAAGTCATTTTTACTTGTATGTTTGCTGTATTCATTATAGTGTTGAGAGTAAAAAATTAAAGCAATTTTCTGTGCATTGTCAGCCGTAATGTTTTGAGCAAATAGTTGTGTTAAACAACTTAATAGAAAAATGATTAATAATAAAGGAAAAGAGTTTTTCATAAGTTCATATTTTAAATTAATAAATGAGAAGTTTGTTGTGTTGTATTTTGTTTTGTTGGGTTCTCTTAATTATATATATGCCTGTGTCCCAGTTGTTTGTATGGATGATATGATTTTGTTTATGTTTGTCTAAAAGTGTTTTATAAATAAGTTTTCCATCTAATGAGTAAATTTCTAAAAGAGATGTTGAGTTATTAGTACCTGAAATTATAAGATTAAAAAAGTCATGGGCAGGGTTTGGAAAAACGGATATTACATGATTGTCTTCATTCTCGTTAACCCCTGTGGCAGAAGCATTATAGTATAATTTCCAACCAGATTTGGGTTCATAGGTATTGGTTTTAAACCACAACATCAGACTGGATGTTGTATATGTTTCAGAGGGAGGCAAGGAGTCGCCGGTATAGGAATCGAGTAATGTGATAGGTGAATGTGCAATATCATAAATTTCAAGGTAATCCACATCTTTGTCAAGATTAAAATTTACAAAATTAATAGTGATATTTTCAGCAGCGGGTGGGGTGATACGCCAGCGGCAATTGGTAAGGTAGTTATAGCTGTATTGTGCGCTTCCATCAGTTATTGTATCACTTAGGGCGGTAAGTGTGGTAAGTGCTGTACAATAAATTGGGGTTGTTGCATTGTATGTGGCTTTAAATCCATCAGCAGTTATTGAGTCGTTGCTGGTATAAGTAACAAGCATTTTCTTGCCATTGGCAGTAATTACCGAAGGGATGTTAGTACCAGAGTATGTACCCAGCAAGGGCGACGATGTTGTTTCACCATTATATATGCTAATAATGTCATTGCTTTGTTCGGTATTTAATTTGTCGAAAGTTAATTTGATATTTGAGACATTGAGCAATGGCGCAATAAGCCAGGAGCAAGAGCTGTTATTCTCGTAATTGAGTATGCCGCTGCCATCATCGAGTGAGCCAGCTATGTCGGTTAATGTTTTTTGCCCTGTACAGTAAAGTGGGTAAGTATAATTCAATGTGTCGGGATAAATATCTTTTATAACCTCCTGACGGAAATTAAAGTCGGCACCACCCGGTATAAGCTGGTCGAGATAGAAGTAGCCGTTAAATGAGCCACCCCATCCCCAGTCGAAATGGAAATAATCGAACCCCTGATAGCCATCACACACAAAGGCATGTCCGCTGCTGTCAAGGGGCTCCTGCGTCCAGCCAGCATAATAGAGGGGTTTGCTCTGGTCGAGGTTGGCAATTAGAATACTGTCCCACGCCAATGTTGTACTGTCTCTGAATATATATTCAGTTTCGGGACAGTATTTAAAGTAGTTTCTCATCGAGCGTGCAGCGCTGTGATTCCACATACCTGAGCCATTTGGTCCGTAATTCATATCTACCGATACCCCCAAATGAAATAACAGTTCTGCTATGGCCTTATTAGGTCTTGTTATTGAGTTGGGCATGCTTTCCCAGTCGTAGGTAGTATTTTCAAAATCAGCTTCTATTGTGCCATAAACAGGGTGAGAATAAGAATAAGAACCTGTCCCTGTTGTAGGCCAGCGGTGGTAATACATCAGTTGCCCCATGGCTGTAGCTACACAACCTGCATAGGCACGGTCACCAGGCCCATTATCATCTTTAGGACACATGCCGTTGTAGTAATTACCCTGATTCCATCTTGAACTTATAAGTGGAAGCACATCTTTTTGTTTTGAAAAATCTTTCACATCAGAAGGAGTCAAATTTTTAAGCCGTTCCCATTCGTGAGTAATTCCTGTTGATGGCTCTATGTCCTTCTCTACTGCATATTTAATCTGACGTTCAATATATTGCATCCATGCGGTAAAATTGCCGGGCTTTTCATCGTTCAGATAAGGACTGTCAAAGGAATATGCCAATACAGGTATCACACTTTTTGTGCCCGAAATAATGACATAACCACCCTTGTTGAGAGTGAAAATATAATACATTAACATATTTCCATTTGATTTAGCGAATGTTTCTTTTATTTCTAAATCATCATAGGAATAATTTTTTATTGGTTTTGCCCTTTCGTAATAAAAATTCTTAGCTACACTACGACTGGTTCCAATATCAGATATTTGAGAGAAAACAGCTTCAATTTTAAAGAAAATTAAAAAGAATAAACAAAAAAAACAGATTAAAATATTTTTCATAAATGTATTGGATAGTGTTTCTCCGACTTTATTAAATTAAAGTAAAATTAAAAATAAATTTTAATATATGCAATAGTTAAAAAAAAACGCTAAAGTTTCCTTCAGCGTTTCTCTTTTAGATTAGTTTTCTTTTAATCCTTCAAACATCTTACTGAGAAGCCATTATCTTTGTGCATATCACCTCTGAATACTCTTGCATCTGTTGATGACAAAGCTCTTCGGTATGCTTTGGTAGATAAATTACCAATAGTTGAAGTCCAGAAATAGCCACCTGTTGACAGGTCAATAAAAGGAGAAGCTGTTGTATTCCTTAGGCCACCCATAAGTGCGTTAAAACCAGATGAACCATTTACTTTAAGTTTTGTTCCCTGATCGCTGCCTCTTTCCCAGCCATCGAGATTGGCATCTGTTTGAGACATCCCTAAAAACATCTCCAGTGTTTTCCATTCTGCATCAGTGGGTAGATGCCATCCTGCCGGGCAGGCACTACTGGCACCTGTAAAATTATATAAACGTCCGTAATTAGTACAATTAGAAACTGTATTGTTATAGCACCAACTGTTTTGGGCTACTTCGTAATTGAGGTTTTTGCCCATCCAGCATTGTTCACCTAATTTAACGACTGAATAGGATTGGCTGTCGCGACTGTCAGTAAAGCTTACACAAGTATCTTCCTCTTCTTCGTCTTTCTTCTTGCATGAAGAGATTACAATGGAGACTGCTGTTAAAATCAAAATCGAAAATGTGAAAATTTTTTTCATCTAAAAGGGTTTAAAATGTTGCTTTAGTAATAAATTTTATATGGAGCAAAAATATAATGTTTTTTTAATATTTCAAAAAAAATACAATTATTTCACAAGTATTTTAAATGATTTTTCCTGAGCAATGTAACCTTCAAGGATATCGTTTATTTTAACAGGGCCTACACCAGAGGGTGTTCCTGTAAACAAAATATCACCCATTTTAAGAGTAACAAACTGTGATACATAGCTGATGAGCTTGTCAAAACCAAATACCATATTTTTTGAATTTCCTTTCTGTACAATAAAGTCATTTAGCAATAAATGGAAATCAATATTATTAATATCTTCAAATTTATTTTTTGGAAAAAGAGTTCCAACAACCGCTGAACCATCAAACCCCTTGGATATTTCCCAAGGTAAGCCATTTTTAATACATTGGCTTTGTATATCTCTTGCTGTAAAGTCTATGCCTACGCCTATTTCATCATAGTATGTGTGGGCAAATTTTTCCTGAATGTTTTTACCCACTTTGCAAATTTTAATAATGAGTTCAAGCTCATAATGCACATTTTGTGAAAAATCGGGGATAAAAAAGGGCTGGCGTTTTAGGAGTAAAGCAGTTTCGGGTTTAATAAAGAAAATGGGCTCTGTAGGAATACTGCTGTTAAATTCTTTAATATGGTCAAGATAGTTACGCCCTATACAAATGAATTTCATCTATTTAAATTTTTTGTGAATGATGATAAGTAATTAATTAATCAAATAAACTGGATTTTACATGAGCTCCGGGAAGATTTCTCATTTTTATTTTCTGGATAAGTCGTTTAGTAAGTTCGGGGAATGCACTTCTTAATATCCAGTCGTAATAGGAGAGGTCAGTTTTAAATACTTCTTCCACTACTTTACCTTTGTATTTACCAAAGTTAAATGTTTCCTGATTCTTGTCGTTATACACTATATGTCCTACAATATCAGCATTTTTTTTATTAAAAGAGAAATCATGAAGGGCTTGTACATTATTTTCAACGGGTTTGCTTTCATTTCCGTTATGGTCGGTATAGCTTACATTATTGTATCTTTCTATTTGCGACAGGAGTATTTCGTAAGTTGCCAATGTGTCAGCTTCTGCTGTGTGGGCGTTTTCAATGTCTTTACCACAATAAAACTTATAAGCTGCTTTCAGGTTGCGAGGTTCCATCTTATGAAAGATGTTTTGTACATCAATGAGCCGTCTTCCTTTTAACGAAAAATCAATACCTGCTTTCAGAAATTCTTCTATAAGAAAAGGAATGTCGAATTTATTTGAATTATATCCAGCCAGGTCAGCATTACCAATAAAATTATTTAGTTCCACCGACAAATCTTTAAATGTGGGTCTCCCTAGCACATCCTCATCTTTTATTCCATGTATCTTGGTCGTTTCTTGTGGAATTGGTATTTCAGGATTTATCAAATGCGTGAGTGTTTTCTTTGTACCGTTCACATTTATTTTAAGCAGACAACATTCAATAATTTTATCTGTAACAAGATTTAAACCAGTAGTTTCGAGGTCAAGGACAACAAGAGGTTTTTTAAGATTTAAAGCCATAAGTTTAGTTTTAGAGTTCAAAGTGAACAGTGAGTAATGAACAGTGAGCAGTGAACAGTCTCTCCTCAGTCTTAACCTTATTCTTATCCATTTATATCTTTAACCCTTATCCCTCAACCCTTATCCCTCAACCCTTAACCCTCAACCCTCAACCCTTAATTGAGTTAAGAGTTTTTAATCTTCCGAATTTTTAATTGGGTTTTCATCTGGTAAAAGAACAATATTTTTATTGATTTCAAAGTTATAAAAGCCCACATCTTGTATTGTAAACTCTTCGGAGTATTTAATAAAACCTTTACCTGAAAAGGTAATAATATAATCGCCTGGTGGCAGTATAATGGTAAAACGTCCCGACAGTTTATTGGGCATGTATTTGCCCATGAGTTTGTTGCTTGTTTTTTCGTAAACTTTAATTTTTACATTCTGGTCTCTGTTGTTGTAGCTAATATTTTCATTAACACTGTTGGTATATAAGCCAGAATTTTCATTTTTCTTATCGATGGGTAATACAAATGAATACACATTTGAAGAGTCACTGTTAAGAATATTTCCTTTAAGAACCGTGTAAGGTGGTTCTATATCATGAAAAATTATCTTGTAAATATCAAGGTCTCCTACCCCTTCAGGCCTGAAAGCAGATGTATAAGCATACCGGCCACTTTGAGAGAAAGAAATGGACATATTGTCTTCAGGAGTATTTACTGGATAGCCAATATTTACTGGTGGTAACCAATTATTTGTTTGGGCATCATATTCTGACTTAAAAATATCATATCCGCCCATACTGTTATGACCTTGAGATGCGAAATACAGGGTTTTTCCGTCAGACGAAAAATTGGGAAATTCTTCATTGTATTGGGTATTTAATGGTTTGCCCATATTCTTTGCTGGCGACCAGTCGCCTGAAGGTAATTTTTTTGAAATATATAAATCAGTTCCCCCATAACCTTCGTTTCTTTCTGTTGCAAAAATTATTGTTTCTTTATCAGGTGATATGGTGGCAGAAGATTCGAGTACATTTGAATTGATGTTTGGACTGATTTTAGTGCCTTTCTGAAAAGAACGCCCTTTTCGGGTTGACCAGATAATATCGTTAAAGCCCTCGTAATTATCAATATAAATAAACAAGATGTTACCATCAGCAGAAAGACCTCCAACTTCTTCAACAAGGTCGGTATTAATAAAAGTGCCTATGCTTTTTGCTTTTCCCCAGATGCCCCCACGGTTACTCGACATATACACATCGCTGGTATAAAACCCGTCAAAATCGAGTAATTTGCCAAGATTGTTGTCTTTTTTTGAAGTAAAGACAATAAAAGATTCATCGGCAGGAACATAAGGACTGAATTCGGGGAAAGGGGAATTAATTTGGTCTCCAAGATTGTGGAATGAGACATTGATGGGATTTTTAATTATTTCCATGGCATTACGGCACATTTCAATTTGTCTGTGGGCAGGTATCGAAAACTTATCTGATTTGGCTTTCTGTAATTTCTGATATGTTTTAAAGGCATTGATGGCTTCTTCAAACCTGTAATTATACATATAGCACCTTCCAATTTCGTACCATGCATCAATTTCAACCTTAGGATGTTTAATGGCAAATTCCATATAGGGTAAAGCAAGTGTTCTGTCTCTGTTAAGGTTTATATAACAAATACCTATTCTGTAATTGTAGTTTAAATTTTGCTTGTCTTTTTTATACAGTAGTAAATATTCGTCTAAAGCTTCTCTGAAATTTCGCATAGCAAAAAGATCTTTGGCGAGTTTTTCATTGCCAGGCCTTTCCTGATTAGCTCTTTTTCTTTGAGCATGAATAAAAGAAAAATTGAAAACAATAGAAAATAGAAAGATAAGTTTTATGTATCTAAATGAAATGAACACAATTTTTTTTCTTTTCACAAAAGATTCTTGTAGTAAAATATTAATAAATACAATTATTATAAAAAGTAAATGCTAAAGTAAAAAAAAACTTTATTTACTAAGAAAAAATATTAGAAAGTTTTTAACAGTTTTTTTATTGATTGAGAGAAAATTAAAATCCCCAACTAAAACCTGATATAAGCGTATTTGTTATTCCATGAAGATACAAAGGACTAAACATATTGAGATAATAGTCAGCAGTATTATTATCTGCATCATAACCTTTAATCTCTGAATATGAATAATCAAGAAAAATGTTTAGATTAGGAAAGAGTTGGTAATCTATTTTAAAAGCCCAGGTTTGGTTATCCCATGTTTTATCTTTCAGAAATGGCAACTGGTCAATAGCTGGATTTTTTCTTCCTCTTATATATGTATATTCATTAGCATGCCAAGCATAGAGCCATGAAGCATTAAATCTTAAGTTTTTATAAGGATGTATTCTGATGGTAGCAAAATATTCTTCTGAATTATCTTTCAAGTAATGCCCTAAATTATATTTATTCGATTCAAATGAGGTTGTGGGTTCATCGTGTTTGAATGTTATAGGATAGGTTTGTGTGTATTCACCACCTATAAAAATATTCTTTACAGGCCAGTCGGTAACAGATAGTCCTCCCTTATAACTGATAAAATTGTGTTCTGTTTTATCTGTAACGCGTCTGATTGAGAATTCATCAATATAAATACCCGTGTATAAATGGAGATGTTTTATTTGTCTGGAGCTGATGTTGAGATACATGGCATTGTTTTGATAGGAGGCCTTCCAGTGTATTGTATGAACTAAGGATTTATAGAACATAAATGGGTTTAGATATGCTGGTTGAACATCCATATCTCCATATACTATAGAGTTCCCGAATGAAATATGTAGTTTCTTTAACGGTTTTACAGTAAACATATTAGCAGCTATGTATTTTGTGCGTTGTACCAATCGTGCATAACCCGATTGATTAAAAATAGAATGTGTGCTGTCGATGGCTTCAGATACAAGCCAACCGTGGAAGTAATTGAAATCGAGCCATTTAACGGGGTGTAAATGTAATTTTATTAAAGGAAATGAAGGTGTGCGACCCGATAAGATATTGCTTCCATGTAAATTATCTCCCCATTGGATGTGGTCTTTAACAAAAGCAAAATGTCCCCAGTTCCAAGTGTATGTTATGCCGCCACGCATTTCACTAAACTCACCACCAGCATCGCCTCCTCCTGTAAGTGCTTTATAAGTCCCGCCCTGTTCCTGTACAAAGTAATTGGGCTGGGATAATTTATATGTTTTTTGATAGTTATCTCTCAAACTCATGTATATCGACCAGTTTTTGCCTATATATGAGATGGCTTCAGCACCTCCGTAGGTTGAATAAAAGTTATCGTGTGTATTGATAAAATATCTGATGCCATACACAGGTCGTATCTTAGCTCTGAAAAACCCATCTTTCCACGTAAATTCAGGTGTTATGTATTGAATTTTATAGGGCAGTATGTCTGTTTGAATACTATCTAAAATATCCTTTTTTATGGGTATCTCGATATCAAATTCCTTGAGAAAAACAGCTAACTGTGATTTTCTGGCTGCGCTCAGTTGTTCTTTTTTGCTTTCAGCTTCAATAAGAAATTTGGCTACATCTTCACGTGAATAAGGTTTTATAGCTGTTGTAATATCAATGATGCCTATATTGGCTAATTCGTCTATAAAGTCGTATAATTTGGTGTTGCTTATATGGAGGTACGACGTTTGACTTATCAATGATTGCGTAAAGATTAAAAGAAATAATGTTATTAATTTTTTCATTATAATGAAAAATACGGATGTGTTAAAAAAAATTATATGAAGTTACTTACTCCTGGCTCTTTTAATTATAATATTGTTAAGAGCTTTCCAAAAATATCTCCAGTCTGTTAAGAAATGATTTTTTTCGTATGCCTTAAGATATTTTAATTCGTTCTCAATGATATCTTCCATCTTCTTTGGGGTAGGATATTGTGCATAATAGGGAGGGATAAGTCCTGGTTTAAATTTAATTCTTAGATTTCTTAACTCTTCAGGATATAAATTAAAATAATGTTCGCTTAAAGGCCTTACACCAAAAAGTTTCAATTCTCCCTTTAATAGGTTTAATAGCATAGGAAGTTCATCGAGCCAGAATCTTCTGGCATACCTTCCAAATGTACTGATGCGAAAATCATTTTTAATTTTTCCTCCCTCTGCCAAACTGTTCAATTTAAAAATATACTCCTGAAGAAACTCTGAATAAGGGTGCATCGTTCTCAGTTTAAAAACATTGATAATTTTACCGTTTTTGCCAACTCGTTTCATACTTATAAATAAATCATAAGAAGCATGCATGTCAAAAGAGGGTTCTTTTATCTTTTTAACTACAAAATGTAAATTTGCATCAATAAACTCTTCTTTTTCAATAGAAAAACCACAGGATATTAATCTCCCTAATACTTCAGCCCGTGAAATAGATCTGTTTCGGCCTTTGGTT
>CAZVOS010000061.1:0-9282 GCA_964628845.1 uncultured Bacteroidales bacterium
ATATGATTATTATCAGCAAAAATTTTACCATATTTAACATAATCATTTACATTGTTGGCTGGTCTTATATCAGGATATATTTGCTGAATAATATTTTCTATTTCGTTTGTTTTATTTATTATTTCAGTTGTTGCTATTGTGGCTGATTTTTCCCAAAATTTTGAATATAATGCTATGCCTTCTGTCCCATAGAATAAAGGTGTCGTATCAATAGTAATTATTATTGAAGGGATTATATTATGTGCAATTAGATAATTTGATATTCTTTCGGCTCCAATTTGTGGATATAAATTTAAGCCATTGTTTTTTAAGCTGTTTCTGTTTATTCTAAGTCCATAGCTTTCTTCCATTTCCGAAAACAAAAAAAGAGTATTAGGAAAATTCAACTCCTTTGCCTTCAAAAGCAAATATAAACATATACCAAGTCCAACAGAATCATCTAGCTGTCCTTCAATAAAATTATTTTGGCTTTTAAAATTTAGCTCCCTTAAATCTTCATTAAAATGGTCTATTTTATCAAGGTGTGCAGCAAATGCAATTGTTGGTTTTCTTTTTTCATTAGTTTCTATAATCAAATTATTATGATGTTTTGTAATAGAACAAAGGATATTGTTTTCTTTAATAAATTGTTCAATAAGTGGATGTATTCTGTCTTCGTAAGAACTGAAAGAAGGTATTTGAGCACATTTTTTTATAATAGAAATGATTTCAGTACTATCAATAAATAGATTTTTCATTTTTAATAATTTTTTATCACTATTTCTGCTTAACTTTCATTTTAAAATGCTTCATTTGAATTGCTTGGTTTTGTGCTAAAATTTCCACTCGTTTGAAGTATTAATTCATACTCAAGTACATTATTTGATAATTTTTGTGGGCTGTCTTTACCAAACTCTTCATTGCTCACAAAACCGCCTTTTAAAGTCCCATCGGGTGTTTGTTTCATAATTTTTTCGGGATTCCATCCTTTACCATAATAAAAAAATGTTTGATAAGTACCATCTGGCAAATCAAAAATGTAAGAGCTACTTGCTTTAATATATGCGTGCCTAATTACCTTCCCATTTTGTTTAATAGTTACTAGAACATCTGAGTTATTAGGGGTTTTAACTTTAATTTGTGAACACTCCCAGCCAGAGCATTCATTGTATGAACCATACAAATAAGAATATGGTGTAGAGCCAGTATTTAGTGAGTTATTGATATATTTTTCGTAAATAGCTTTTTCTTCAAGCTCTTTTTCTGAGAGAGTGGGACTTTTACTATTATTACCATCTTCGGCTAAATGATTTTCTTCAGATACAAAAAATTGTTGCTTTTCATCTGCGAGTTGTTCTTGTTTGTTTTCTGTCATATCACAAGAAGTGAGCATAACAATACTGAAGAGTATTGAATAAAAAAAGAATATTGTTTTCATATGTTTTTATTATTTTATTAGTGTAATGTATTAGATTTACCTACAAATATATTATTTTTAATAGTAATTAAAAGATTTATTAATTATTTTATTTTAAAAATTAAACGATAAACACACACCATCTTTATTTAAACCAAGTTTTAATAAATTATTATCATAGCTCAAGAAGCTTTTGTACTTATTAAAAATTTTAACAGCTTTTTTTTCATGCACATTGCTGCTGATTAAAAAAGGCATTGCAAATATTTGAAGGGCAAGCCCCACTGTCATTAAACCTGGTCCAGAAGTTTTTACAATTCTGCCCTTTTTTAATTCACTTACCTGATATATGGTTTCTCCCAGTCTTAAAGTTGTTAATACGAGCGAGGTCCCCAAAATACAATTGGAAACCGTAGCACTGTTGCGTGATTTTTTATATGCCGCCTCTGACTCCGGATAAGTTTGCAAGAGTTCTTTTAAATCCTTTCTGTTTAATTTCTGATAATTGTAATAATATTTTCTGCTACCATCAAGTTTTACAATCTTATTATGATTTTCCTGTGTATATAAGTTTAGCACAAGAAAAAAACTGGTTAAAAAACATGTAAATTTTTTCATAACATAAATTTTTAAAATATTAATAAATTTTAGCTTTATATCACTATGTATGAAGTAAAACAGTTTTTTTATGTGAAATCAAAAAAAATAAAAAATATTTTAATATATCTAGCACTTATATTTTATTTATTCAAACTTAATATCATCTAAAAAAATAATGCATCCCTTAGGATTTAAAGACCAGTTGGTAACCCAAACAAAACCACCTATAATGTTGGACAAGTCTTGTTCTCTTAGGTCTATTTTGTATTTCTTCCATTCTTTTGTCATAGTAATATAACCTGTTGATAGGGGTCCGTATGAGTCTTCATAAGGGAAAGCCGAATTATTATCTATACCCCTGTTTATGCCACCTGTTTTAAATTCGGCATTCTCTCCACCTTTTTCACCTCTTGCCCAGAATGTCAATTTCTGTATGTTAGAAGAAGAAGCATCATAGCCGGGATAAGATCCCCAGTTGTTTATGGGGTATTGAAAATAAATACCCGCCCAGCCATGGACAGTATTTTGCGGAGTATATTGGAGTCGCAAGCAACTTTGTCCGGTGTGGGGGTTCTTTCTCCAGTCTCTTTCTACATTTAGTGAGGACAAATCACCCATCCATCCCGTTGGCTGAAAAGCATTATCCTTACTGCGTCCATCAGTATAAATATTGAATGGGGCATTTACAGCGACTTTCTCTACAATTCTTGCTGGTCTTTTAATCCCCTGGCTTATTTCATCTGAAAAACTATTCTTAAACAGTGGCATAATACTGCCATCAGCTCTGAAAATCCCCCATTTTGCACCTGCCTTACCCTCAAATTTATTTTTCCATGTCTCTTGAAAAACCGAAAAGTAAAAAAATGGGATATTATTCTTTTTTGCTAATGTTGTAAACTGTTCAAAAAACAACTTTTGATTTTCTTCATTAGGTACAGCACCTCCAATGGCACTTCCTCCACAGGGACATCCTGTTTCTCCAATTATAACTTTTTTACTAGGAAAGCGTTTTTTCGCTTCTTCATATTTTTGCTCAACGTAGGCAACAGAATTCTCAATAGATATCCCATCCCAGTAGGGATAGATATGAACAAAAATAAAATCAGCATTTTCTGCAATTTCTGGATTATCCTCAAGTACCTTCCATGTTTCAGCAGTACCTACGGGTATATCGGTTGTGTCATTAACTTTCTTAATCAGGGCAGAAAGCGCTTCAACACTCATATCTTTTCTTAAAACAACCTCATTGCCAACTACCAGCCCTTTAACAGACTTATGTTTAGCATGGGCAATTTTCAATAGCTGTTCAATTTCCTGCTCATTTTCTATTTGCTCTTTACCTATCCAAGCACCTATATAGCAATCCAAACCAATTGAATCACAAATAGCAGGTATTTCCCCTAATGAAAAAGTGCACCCATAGGTTCTTATTTTATTTGTAAACTTAAAAATAAATGCTAAATCTTCTTTCAGTTCTGTAACTGTGGGATATACGCCCATATCGGGATTTTCATTTTCGCGAAAAGGACCATAACAAAAACCATCGTATTTTTCAAATACAGTTGTTTTATGATTAGCCGATTGATTTTCGCCACAAGAAAGTAAAATAAACTGAAATACAATCAAAAGAATACTTCTTTTGAAAATGGAATAAATTAAATTATTTTTTTTCATCTTTGTTTTTTTTTAAATTATTAAAAATGTAAATCTATATTATAATTAATGGTTTTCAATTGAGACGGTTTTGTTGTATCTAAATTATAAAAAAAATCTATCATTAATTTATCAATCTTTTATAAAAAAATGGCAGTAAGCAGAACCTACATCTACTTACTGCCATTCTTTTACTTACCACTTATTTCCTCGATTTTATTACCCTTGTAATCGAGTGTATAGGTGTAGTTTTTCATGTCCATTTTCGATACGCCTTTTTCATTCTTATCTGGCTTCCAAAGGGCGCCTGTGCACATATCAACTGTAACACCCCATGGTATAGGCACGCCTCCAACCATACCCGTAAACAATACAGCAGAACCTATTAATGCAAATGTTCTGTACTTTTTTCTGTTAAACTGGAATTCCTCTTGCTTATAACCATCTTCTTTAACAGTAAATGATAAATTTCCGGCTTCTGTTCTCTTTACCTTAACCATGGCTGAGCCATTGCCTATGTATTGTCCTTTGTACTCGATTCTGGCATAAGGATGTTCGGGTACTTTTACATGGGCATAGTATTTACTCCCACCCACTATGGTGGCACAACTTGTTGTCAGAAAGCTGAAAGTTGCTATCAGCGCTAATGTGTAAAATAATTTTTTCATGGCATTTTTTTTAGATTAATAAATAGCTCTTTTAAAACTATATACTCATACCTTGCCCATATTTATAAGAAATGAAAAAAAAATTCAAAAAATAATAATTCTAAAATGGAGTTCCTTCCAAAATCAGGAATAATAAATGAATATCCGGAAATTGACAGAGCTGAATGGGTTGACATTCAAACATGCAAAAAAGAATTATACATCAGTCAAGTTGCCCTGATTGATGAATTGCTTGAAAAGCTAAATAGGTTAAATAAAGACTAAATCTTTTATTGAAGTTTTTTAATACTTGATACTTTTTCTTTGGTATTAATCTAAACTAAGATGAAAAGTACATTTTAAGCCAAGTGATATATAACGACATGAGATTCTTCTCATACTTTAATTTTACCTATATCATGAGGATAAAAAGTCAAAAACTTGTCATTCTGAGCAAAGCGAAGAATCTAATTATCAGCAAGTTGAGATTTTTCTCCGCCTTTGGCGGATAAAAATGACAAAAAACAATACTTTTGGCAGCCTCAAACTCGTCATAAAAAGCTAAAATCCTTGCCATTAAATTATACAAAGAAATAAAAATACAGGGTGGATAATACTAGTAAAAATGCCTCCTCCTCGAAACCTCATCCGGAAAATCACCCCCAAGAGAAGTTGAATATGGCCTTTCGATATCATAAAAACGAAATATACTCTTTTTATTGGTAAGTTTTTTTGGATTATCTGTACTTACATTAAAAGAAGCAAAATACCAGCATTTATTGTTATTGGAGTAAATGAATTTACCATGAATCCCCTTTTTCAGGAAAGCTGTAATCCGTCTGTTTGATGCTATGCGCAGGTTTTCATCGGTTAAAAGAATGAGTGTACTATCTTTTTCCACTTTTACCGAATTAGCCCATATTCAGCCATAAAGCACTATGCTGTCTTCGTCAACAAGCCCGTTATTATCGAAAATTACATATACTGAGAAATTTATCTTTCCTGCTCTTTTCTTGTTTTGTTGTATTTCGGCATCACTTTTCAAAAAGTAATCGAAAGTCTTTTCTGGTATTAGATCAAACCCCTGTTGCTCTTCAACTTTTGTCGCTAAACCTGTTGCATTTATTATTATTTTTATTACAAGAATTAGAAAAACTACTATTAAAACGTATTTTAAAATAAAAACCACGCTTTTTTTTATTTCATTTAAGATGCTCTCTTTTTTGGTCATGGTAAATTGCTTTATTGAATAATTATTTTATTATGAAAAACACGCCCTCTGTTATAGATAATAATATTATACATACCCCCCTTCAAACCTGACACATCAACCCTCTTTTCGCTCTCTGGGAAAACATTAATTTCTTCGATGAGCAAGCTGCCAAAAATATCAAATATTTTTAAGTGATAGTTTTCATGTGTATCCGATAAAATGTTAATATATGTCTGAGCAGGATTGGGATAAAATTTGATATTGCTCGGTTCATTGAAAATAGAAGAGATAACACTAGTAACATTAATACTATTCGAAGTGTCAGAAGCACATCCTTGCAGGGTTACTATGCAATAATACACGCCATTTTCGGTTACCTGATAAGATTGATTATTTTGCCCTTGAATAACACCATTTTGGTTATACCACTGATTGCCTATGGGAGAATCTGAAGTTATAGTATTATTTATGGTGTCAATTGTTATCTGAGGTGTTGCAGGAACAGGGTTTATGTTAACAAATAGCCCGGTCATATTACTTAAGCCACATTCATTTCCTGCTTGAACATTCAGATTTCCTGAAAGTGAACCAGTAAAATCAACTGAAATGCTGTTCGTATCACTTGTTCCTGATGCACCGCTTGGCAGAAACCAATTATAAAAACTTGCGTTTAACACTGGGCCAGCAGAATAAAGTATGCCACTATCGCCATCACAAACATTTATAGGTCCGCTAACTTGACTTGGAGCTGATGGAGGATGCTTTACAGTAATATTCATTGTGCTACTGCTTCCGCTCCCACAATTGTTTACACCAACAACAGACAAAATACCGCTTACAGCGTTTGCAAAATCGATAGTAACAAATTCAGTTGAGTCCCCTGATATTATTGACGCATTTACAGGCAGTGTCCATGAATAAAAGTCTGCTTGGTTGATTTGTTGAATTGAATAATTGCCAATATCGCCTTGACAAATGGTATCATTGCCTGTTATTAAACTAGGAGCGACAGGTACATTTTTAACTTGTACAATTACCTCATTTGATTTTGCTGGGGACCCACTAATACAATTTCCATTGGACGTTACAACACAATAAATGGTATCTGAATTATTTAAAGAGCTTGTATTATAAGAAATTGAATTGCCAACAACTGTGTTGTTTTTATACCATGTGTAAGTTGGATTATTACCACCATTGGTAATATTTGATGTAAATGTAACTGTTTCGCCATAACAAATCGTTGTTGTTGGCGATGATATTAAAACACTTAATGGCAATGGCGTTAAGCTGTTAAGATACAAATACGTATTGTCTGCATTAGCAGTACTTTGAAAGGTGCTAGAAGGAGGTTTGCTTAGTATAATGCTGAACCTAATCCTTGTAGCATCATTTGGAATTGTGTCAAAAACAGAGTATTCAGTTGGATTTGAATTAGATACATTGTAATTTGAATTATAAACTGATAAATTTTGATTTAACCATGTCGTTTGTGTACCATAGTCTAATTTTATAGTAACTTCTGACCCCTGTGCCCAATTGTAATTCTGGTTTGTCCACAACCATGCACCAGCTTCGATAGCATAACAACCATTGATATTATTTACGATTTGTGAAACCGTAGAATTATAATCGACATTAGGAGAACTCCCTGTATAGATGTGAACCGATTTATGGCTGGACAAAAAAAACGCACCATCTATGTCTGAACAAGCATAACCCCATTGAGTGTAACTCCATGGATACTGTGGATGTTGACTCGTTTGGGAATCAAATCCAGGGTCTAATAAATAATTTTGTGGTTGCGCTTGGATACTGAACATGAGAAACAGATTAATAAAGCAAGAAAAGTAAAATTTAAATGTTTTCATAATTTTTGGTTTTTAAAGATTAATAAAGAGTAACTTTAAAAGATATATACTATTAATACTACATAATATTGATTTTTCACATAGTAAGCAAAAAAAAATATCTTAAGACATATTTTATAGAACTTCCCTTTTGCTTAAATTTGCGTGACTCAGAAATTTTTTTCGTTATTTTTTTTTACAGTTCTTATTTTTAGTATTAAGAATAGAATGTTTTATTTATATAAACTAAATACGAAGTATGAGTTTCTTTTTAGATAGAACTAAAAAGTAATTTTTCAAAATTTAATTATACAAGCGTTACAAAAGGAAAAAAACTTTCAGAATTTTAATATTCTTGCTTTGTTAATGTCCCATGGACAATAAATCTGTTGTGTTGTTCTTTTTATTTATATTTAAGCCCTACGGGCTATAATGTTTTTTAAAAATTTAATCTTCTACTTTTGTGCAAATCCCATAAACAGTGTCTGTCCATCCATTAATACGCCCTCTATTGTTGCCAATCAGGTATTTATTTTCACGTATGTCGATTATTAAATGTAAATAAATGCCTTTATTTACTTTATATAAAACAATATCTCCAACCACCAACTGTCTCTCGCAAAGTGGTTCAACAGTTACCAACTGCCCATGCTCAATTTTCCCTTTCATCGAATTGCCGTCCACCCTGAATTGAAAGACTCTCCGGATTTTAGTTTTTCTATAATATATTTTGTTTGGTTCATTGTCAAAGAATTTAAGGCATCCAATATTGTTTTAAGGTCAACATCTTTGAAATGCTGAAGAAAAACACTTATGTCAAAAGGTTTATAACTTAAAGATTCTAAGATTATTCTTGAATGAATTTTTGGGTAATTTTTTTTTAGGATTTTAACATATTCTCCCCTTTCAATCCCACTATCAGGCATCTTGCCGTATTTTTTCTCAATTTTTGCTCTTATAATTCTCAGTTTTTTACTAATTTGTAAAGATATTAGGTGTTCTTCAAACGCATTTATAAATTCCATATCCAGATTAGAAAGCATATTTCTATTTTTTACTTCTATATACTTAAAAATAAGGATTTCCTCAGGTGGTTCATTTGCTGATTTTATGGTAAGCCATTCTTTGTGCGATATATTATAATGATTTATGCCTGATTTAACCTGCACAATTTTTCTGTCCGGGAAAATAACAGCAGTAAGTTCACCTCCTTTTGCTGCACCCGTATCCAGTGCGTACAATTGATTTTCAACTAATTCAACATTTTCATACCCTATGTGCCCTATGCAGATGGGTTTAGTGTTGCCATTTATTTTCGTCCATTCCTCATACCAGAGAGGCACATCGTTTTTGTCTTTTTCAATTCTCACGGCATATCCACCCACAGCACAGGTATAATAAGGGTCTTGCGAATCAATTGATTTGCTAGGATCGAGCCGTGCATGGGTAACAATAACGTCAGGAGTTTCAATTACAGCAGGCAGACTGTCGAAATATGCCCGCCACACTTCGTATTCATCGCTATTTATTTTGCTCAAGGAATGAAGCTGTGTCCATGCAGGTTTATATGTGCCTTTTATAGTGCCTGCCAGGCGTCTTTCGTGATTGCCCATTACACTATAGGCATTGGGTGTTTCCTTAAAAAAATAAGCCACATCCCATGTGCCGGGTCCTCTGTCAACCATATCGCCAACAGAAATAAGAAGGTCTGCTTCAGTAAAATTAATTTTTTCTAATAAGGTTCTTAATTCCTGATAACAACCATGAATATCTCCTACGACTATTGTTCTAGTTTTTTTATGGAATAAATATTTGTACGACATAATAAATAAAAAAATTAAATTTAAAAATACTTTTTTAAATACTTTATTGCATCTTCATCATTAAGTTCTTCTGCTTTTTTCCAGTCTAAATAAGCATCTT
>CAZVOS010000062.1:0-9266 GCA_964628845.1 uncultured Bacteroidales bacterium
CAGCTTAAAATGCCAGCCAAGATGTATTCTACAGGTATGCTTGCCCGCCTTGCCTTTAGCAGTGTGATGACAGCCCAACCGGAGCTACTGATGATTGATGAGGTACTCGCAGTAGGCGACAGGGGCTTTCAGAAAAAATGTATGAACCGCATACATGAGATATTAAAAAACGGCACCACCCTCTTGTTTATATCGCATAGCCCCGATGAGGTAAAAGAAATATGTAACAGAGGTATATGCATAAATGATGGCAGAATAATTACTGATGGCAGTGCTAAAGAAGCGGCGGAAGTTTATAGCAGGTTGTTTTAATGGGATAAGCTTAGGCAGTGGCTAAGCCGAACGGACTACAATTAAATAATAAAAGCACATTCATTTAATAAATATTTACAACATGGATTGTATTATTTTTATAAATTTGTTGCTTCGCTTTTAAATATCAATATGTGGTATAATGCATGAAGGAACCCAAAATTACATATAAAGTTAAAACAGATAAAGATGAGCTTGGCAGTATGCATGATTTAACTGCAAAAAGTGAAGATATACAATACTTTAAAAGGAAGTATAAAAGTGCTGCTAAAGAAATAGAAGAGCTGAACAAACAATTGTCTTCTGCACTCAAAAGCATGGATAAGCTTATTAAGCAACTGGCTGAATATGAGAACAGTAAGCTGATGAAATTCCGTAAGTATTTTTATCTTTATCTGAGTCGCCTGCGCTCTAATGTGAATAAAGGTAAAAAAAATAATTTCTTTTCTATTTTATATAATTATGTTTTTAAACGTGGTGGTCATGTAACAAGGATTTTCTTGTCGAAAATATTTAAAGCTCTTTATCTGGCCTTTGAAGTGCGTAAGGTTGTTATTGTAGAGGTTATGGAGAGCTATCTGGCCAATACCATGCAATACTCTCAATATTTGCTTCGGAAAAGAGTAACAAAAGATGTGGGAAAACAGTTCAAAAAGAACATTCAAAATTTTAAGGAGCAGCCATTGTTCAGCATCATCATGCCCGTATATAATCCAAGGATTGACTTATTTACCAAAGCTCTTGATTCAGTAAAAGGACAGATATATGAAAAGTGGGAATTATGTATTGCAGATGATAATTCAACTGATGCTGAGATTAAAGAAACTCTTGAAAAATATTGCAAGCAGGATGAGAGGATAAAAGTGGTTTACAGGGAAGAGAACGGGCATATATCGAGGGCATCAAACTCAGCTCTTGAACTTGCAACAGGTGCATATGCCGTGTTGATGGACCACGACGATATTCTCAGAGAGGACTGCCTGTACTATATGGCAAAAGCCGTTAACCTACACCATGATGTTGACCTTATCTATTCTGATGAGGACAAGATAGATGAGTGGGGCATCCATTCGGAACCACATTTTAAACCCGATTGGTGTCCGGATAACCTACTTTCGCGCAATTATCTGGGACATGTCTGTACTTTTAAAACTGAACAACTAAGAGCTATTGGCGGGTGGCGTGTGGGTTTTGAGGGCAGTCAGGATTACGACCTTATATTAAGATACTCCGAAAAATACAATAAAGTGGTTCATATACCTGAAGTACTTTATCATTGGCGTATACACAGCGAGAGTGCAGCCCTCAGCGAAGCTGTTAAGCCCTATGCATACAGGGCAGCACAGATGGCACTTACCGAAGCTATGTCGAGAAGGGGACTTATTGCAAGTGTTGATTTTCTGGATAGCTTTAGGGGCTATTGTATCCGTTTCGGGCTGCAAAACAAAAATGCAAAAGTAAGCATCATCATCCCCTCGCGTAACAAAGCCGACCTGCTAAAGAAATGTCTGAGGTCTATAGAAAAGAAATCGACATGGAAAAACTATGAGGTTATTGTAATTGATAACAACAGCGATGAAAAAGATTTCTTTGCACTTATCAAACATTATTCACGTCAGAATACAATGTCGTTTAAGTGTGTTCAGGATAAAGAGCCATTTAATTTTTCGCGTCTCATTAATCTGGGCAGGAAAAATGCCACTGGAGATTATCTGATATTGCTTAATAATGACACCGAAATAATCACAGATGACTGGATGGAAACGATGATGGAGCATGCACAACGAAAAGAAGTAGGAGCAGTAGGGGCTAAACTTCTTTATGATAATGATACTGTACAACATGCAGGTGTTATAATAGGGCTGGGCGGTGCAGCAGGACATGTACTTGTGGGTGAATACCGCGAAGGACCTGGCTATTTTAATTATGTAAATATGCTTAATACCTACTCTGCAGTAACAGCCGCTTGTTTTATGGTACGTACTGAGCTTTATGATAAAGTAGGTGGATTTGATGAGGGGTTTGGCACAGAATACAACGATGTGGACTTTTGTCTTAAGCTTGTTGAAGCAGGACATCACAATCTTTATGTGCCTCATTGCGAACTGTATCACTATGAATCAATGTCGCGCGGGCACCCACACAGTACTTATGAATCGTATAAGAAACATCTGAAAGAAGTGAATATGTTTACAAAAAAATGGAAGAAATATGTGGATAATGACCCGTGTTATAATCCAAATCTATCGTTGGGAGTGCATAATTTTGGGTTGAAGTAGCAAGCTTAGGAAGTGTATTGTGCTTAGCCAGAGCTAAAGCCGAACCCTAAGCCGAACTGGATTGATTGTGCTTAGGCAGAGCCTAAGCAGAACGAGAATTTTTGATTTAATTAAAAAAATGATTACAAATATCCTTTACTGTATTGATTATCCTTCACAAGCTGATGCAGTTGAGGAAACCGGGAGTGTGTCGGGTTGGCTGTTATGTTCAAGAGAAATAATTTCAATCGAGATTTCTAGCCAAAATAAAAATTATATTTTTAATTATAGAATACCAAGACCTGATGTTGCAGAACATTTCAAAAAATTTCCTGATAATACAGAATGTGGATTTTCAATTGGCATTAACGAAGGTACAATCAATCTGAAAGAGTCGTTGGTATTAGAAGTAAGCGTAAAAGATACGCATGATAAACCTGTTTCGTTAAAATTTGATTTTGATTTGGTTCTATCACAGATAAAAACAATCGAAATTGATGATGAGCAATCGAAATATGATATGCTTTTTGAAGATGCTGAAAGACTTTTCCAGAAAACATTACAACAGCACCCCTGGCTAACCATACGCATGGACATTACCAATAAATGCAATCTGAAGTGTATCATGTGCCATTACAAGGAAAGGGAAATATATTCACGACCTACACAAGCCATATCAGCAGAGCAATTACAACACAAACTTAAAGATATTGCCCCTTATGTAAAACATATCATGCTTTCGTGCGGTTTTGAACCACTGATGTCGAAGCATTTTCATGACATCCTTAAGATGCTGCACACCGAGTTTCCACAAATCGAAATAGCATTTTGTACCAATGGGATGCTGCTTGACTCAAAAGTTCGTAAAAGCATCATTGAAAATGATGTGAGCCAGATAATATTTTCACTGGATGGAGCTGTTGCTGAAACAGTAGAGCGTATAAGAGTGGGCGCAAGCTTTAATAAAATCATATCAAATATTCTTACTCTAAAAGAACTTAAGCAGAAATATAAAAGAATAATGCCACTGATGTATATGGATTTTGTCCTTATGAATTCCAATATTCACGAGACCCCAGCTTTTGTTGAGATGTGTTCATTACTGGGTATCGAGATGATTGATTTTCGCCATCTTGTGGGTAATATCTACTTCAACAAACATGAGGAAATGCTGTGTAACAATAAGCCACAATATAACTATTACAGACCATTAATTGTTGAAGCAGCAAAAAAACACAATATACATGTACGCTTACCAGAAGCATACGAGATTGAAGAAGACTATGAAGCACTAGATGTGCCAGATATCAAACTGACCTCCTTTAAAAACATAAAAGCCGATGAACAAACAGAAACTGTTATCGCTCCTGTTGAAATCTTCCGCCACTGCGGTAATGAAGCTGACTATGAATTTCTTTCAGGAGCTAAATGTATGCGTCCCTTTAACGAGATAATGATAAGCGAAAAGGGAAAAATTCTGCCCTGCTCCTATTATAACGATGCAATGGGATGTCTGGATGACAATAACACGCTTTTTGATATCTTCTTTAACGACAATTTTCGACAGTTAAGGCGTCGCAAATTATTTGGCCGCTTCGACCATAATTGTATAAATTGTCCTATCATGAATAATTTGTTGCCTACGGATGTAGTTGGTGGCTTAGACATTGGCTAAGCCGAACATGAACAAAATCACTTTACTAACAAAAAGCTTCCTTTTAATTTATATGCCTTAGCTAATTCTGTATCGAAAGCCCAAGCATTTATAAAGCTAGTATCAAAAGGTATCTGGTTTGTTACGAAAGATTTTTCCCAGTTCAGTGAATCGGCATTGTACAATGAAAAAAGAATTGATTCTGAATGATTCTTTTGACAAGTGAGAAGGATAGCATCCACAGGCGTGTTTTTTAATGGTTTCTGAGCAAAGCCCGAAGCTGTAAATAATGTGTCGTTTATCTTTGTAAGCTTTTCAAATATACCATAGTCAGTCTTTTCACTGTCGTCATGTTCTATATTCTGAATTATATTTGTTTCAATAAGAGGAGGTCGTAAATAACCCATCTTGTTTAAAATATTTGCCCGTTCTTTTAATTCTTTAAAATGTACTAAGTATATTTTTGAATTGCACTCTTCGTGCGGGATATAATTAATAAACAAAAGAGCTGCCTTGCCATGAGCAACATTGGCATGAAAGTTTTTTAAATCATTCACAGCAACAGGATATGTATCCATCTTAATATAAATTATATATGCTATCAGAAAGGCAATAAATGTTTTGACTATAAAATTAAACTTGTATTTTTTTGATACATTAAGAATAACAATTGCCATAAGAAAAATTACAGCCACTATCAAATACAATGTATAAGATGTATAGCGTGATGTGAGTGCCTGATAAACACCAAAACCCAGCCGTCCGACCATCACCATAAGAGCAGTACTCACAGAGTAAATACCCATCATTAACCATGGGATTGTATTTTCGAGTAATTGTTTGTTTTTATAATGCCATAAAATATATAAAATTAAACAAATATAACCCGTAAAAAGAACAGCCCCAAGCTTTATGATGTGTTCTAATAAGTGTATTATTCTAATAGGATTGCCTAAAATGGCAAAAAAATATTTGATGGCATTAAAAGGTTCATTAATAAATAGAAATGGACTGGGGAAATTTTCGGGGCTTTGGTAATCATAAAAATAAAAAGTAATGCTAAGTATTGCAGCAGCTATCCAAATAGTAATATAAGACCATGTTCTAAATGAATTACTGCCACCGTTCTTACTAAAAAGCAATACAGGAAACACAATGAACCAACATAATAATCCATTAACAGCAGAATAAGAACTTATTACAGATAGAACAATACATATTACAAGCTTCCAAACAGTTTTCAGAGGGCTGTATGCCACAAACATACAGCTAGTAATACAGGCAATGGGCATGAGGTATTGTATTTGCACACCAAACAACCAGTTTTCGTACTGTAATGGAGAGAAAACAAATAAGCTGCACAGAAAAAGCAAAATCCATTTTATCCAAATGTCTCCAGAAAAAGTATAAGTAGCCAAACGATAAATATTGTAAAAGGTAAAACAGGCAAGAAAAAAGATAATTAGCATTTCATATTTCACGTTCCAATCGGTAAGCCACCCCATACCTATAAAAATAAGATTTGGAAAAAGTTGCCTGTATTCACACTGTAAAGCAAAAAGCTCGTTAAATGTCAATGTTCCTTTTTGCAGGTGCGAAAAAAACATTACGTATTCCCACTGGTCCATGTAAGGCACATCAATACCATATTTTAAAATAAAATACAATATAAGTCCGGCAGAAACAGCCGAGAGAGATATACAAAGAGTAATAACAATGTTTTTTAATATAGAATACCGCACTGAATTTTAATGTTTAATCAATAAAAATGTTTTGTAAAAATAAATAATTCTTAGTTGGTATTGATTGTCAAAGAATAATTTTGTTAAATGTTTTATAAGTGGGCTTAGGCAGTGGCTAAGCTGAACCTGGCTGAACGTAGAACTATTTAATCAAGCTGTCAACTTCTTCCTTTGACAAGCTGGGAGGGAATTCATTGTTGTTGAGTTTTTTTATAACCAATTGAGCTGTTTTTCTGGCAGTTTCTTCGGTTTCAAAAGGTGTCATCTTATTAATTGAAGGAATATTCGGCTGATGAATAAAGGGTTTATTGTTTTTGTAAATATCATAACCCCAGCCCGAAGAATCAATCATAAATGTTTCAATTGAGTAAACATCACTTTCGGAGGCAGACCCGGGATTTTTATTGTTGTTGCAGGAGGATGAAAGCGCAATGAGGATGCCACCATAAATGAGCCACAAATAAGGAATATTCATTTTTACTGGACAACTATAAATTTATCAGACAAAATGTGTTTTTCTTTATAGGTCAAACAGTATATATAAGTGCCCATTGCCAAATTGCTGATGTTAATTTGTTGCAACGCATCATTTACAGTGGTTTTAAGAACTGTCCTGCCGTTGAGGTCGAATATTCTGAAATGTGCCGGAAGTGAATTTTGATTTACAGTCAGTTGCAGGTATTTATTTATCAAATCAATATCAATATGGGCAAATTGATTGTTGGTGTTTTCGTTTATTGAAGCTGAGGAGGGCGAATATTCCCAGAAATCGCTTAAGTAGCTATAATATGGGGACCCTGATAGCCCCATACCTATATAACCTTTATTATTAATCGTAAAACTGGCAGCATAAGCTCTCCGACTTTCGGTGAATGTAGCTATCGGTGTCCATGAATCGGTAAGTGGGTTATAAGCATAAAAGTCGTTTGAATAGGAGGGATAATTATTATAATTTATTGTTGGGTTTCCCGTTCCTATATAAGCCATTCCATTAATTACAAAATAAGTAGGATAATATCTGGGCGAGCCCGGGAAACTGGCTTTCTGTGTCCATGAGTTATTTACGGGGTTAAACTCAAAAAAATCATTGTAATTAACTGAATTTCCCTGACATGAGCCAAAGCCAGCATATCCTTTTCCGTTAATAGAAAAGCCAATAGCGCCATACCGTGCCTGAGAAGCAAAATTTGTGAGCGAAGTCCAGGTGTCTGTTGATGGGTTATATTGCCAAAAATCATTTAATGACCCTAAATTCTGTCCCATTCCCAAATAACCTTTAGTTCCAATTGAAAAAGCAAATGCACCATATCTTGCCGTACCGGGGAAGTTATTCTTCTGTGCCCAAGTGTTGAGTATTGGATTGTATGCCCAAACAGTATTCTTGAATTGGTTGTTAATGTCGTAACCCGTACATACATAGGCGATATTGTCAATTACAAAAACTGCAGGAGCGTAAATATTACCGCAGGTACCACCTCCAAAGTCCGCTTTCTGAGTCCATGTGGCTACTGCGGGGTCATACTCCCATAAATCGTTTTTATAAACTCCAGGTCCTGTTTCTCCACCACCGATATAACCCTTGTTATTTGCTGAAAAGAACATGGTTGCATACCTGCCATTTTCAGATAAATTTGCTTTCGACGACCATACACCTTGTGCTGATAATGTAGTATTTATTATAAATAATACTATAAAGATTGAATTTCTACACATAACAATAATTTTATATTAAATGATTTATTTTTTTGCACTTTCTTAAACAATTCGCAGAGTAAGAGCAAAAATAAATAAAAAATCCAATAAATAAATTTTTTAATAATTTTTAATAATTTTTTAATACAGTGGCTTAGCCAGAGCCAAAGCTAAACCCTAATCCTTCGATTTTTTTTGTTTCAAGATGTGGTTTAAGTGTTTTTGTGTTCTTGGGTTCTGGTGTACAGTATGGTTTGTAATTATTTGATTGTTTGTGCTGATTTGGGTAAGGTGAAAGTTTTTTATGGTGGCTTGAAAAAAAAATGTAGGTTTGTATCGGTAAATGTTAATTATGTTGTCTTTATGAAGTTGTTGTTTATGTTGTCCCGGGTGCCTTATCCTCTGATAAAGGGTGATAAGTTACGGGCATACTATCACATCAAAGAACTGTCGAAATATCACGATATTATATTGTGCGCCCTCAGCGATGAACCAGTGCATAAAGAAGCTGTTGAAGAACTTGAAAAGTATTGCAAAAGCATCCATATCTTCAAACTTAAATGGTATAAAATCATCTTCAACATATTCCTTGCTCTCATCAAAGGTAAACCCCTGCAAACAGGATACTTCAACGACAAACAAATAAAAAAAAACGTTGATGAAATCATCCGTAAAGAAAAAGTTGAACATATTTTTTGTCAGCTTATACGTGTTGCCGACTATGTAAAACATCACAAAATCCCCAAAACATTAGACTACCAGGATGTGTTCTCTAAAGGCATCGAAAGACGCAAAAAAAAGGTGTCATTTTTACTAAAACCCATCTTCAACATGGAATATAAACGATTGGAAAAATATGAAACTGAAGTGTTTGCCTACTTTACCCATAGAATAATCATTTCTGAAGCCGACAGAGAACATATCCAGCATAAAGAAAAAGAAAAGATACACGTCATCCCAAACGGCGTTGACCAAAGTTACTTCAAACCACAGAAAAGGGATAAAAAATATGATTTGCTATTTACAGGCAATATGGCCTACCCTCCCAATATTCATGCAGCTACATACCTTATCACAGAAATACTTCCACTGCTTAAGAGTGAATTTCCAAATATCAATATACTGATAGCAGGAGCATGCCCCGTAAATAAAATTCGTAAAATGGAAAGCACTCAAGTTATTGTTACAGGTTATGTAAAGGATATCAGACGCTGTTATGAGGAGTCGCGTATCTTTGTAGCTCCCATGCAATTAGGCACAGGACTTCAGAATAAGTTGCTCGAAGCCATGGCTATGCAACTGCCTTGTGTATCATCAGTATTGGCTAATAATGCCCTAGGCGCAAGCAATGGTAAAGAGATACTGTTGGGAGAAACAGCAACTGATTATGTGAGTCATATCAAAAAATTACTTCAAAATGAAAATTATACCAAGGAAATAGCTGTAGCTGGATATGATTTTGTAAGCAGAAATTTTAACTGGGAAAAATTGACGCTTAAGATTGATGAGATGATTGGTAGGTGAAAGGAGAAAGATAAAAGGTGACTAAGCCATTTTATGTACTTCAAGTATTTTAAGGACTTCTTGCCTTGAGTTTATCGAAGGGTA
>CAZVOS010000063.1:0-9248 GCA_964628845.1 uncultured Bacteroidales bacterium
TACCGAAAGCATTGGTGGCCACTAAAGTAACATTATAAACGCCGGGTGTATTATAGACAATATTTGTTGGATTTTGTGTGTTGGCTGTCCCTGGTGTGCCGCCCTGGAAAGTCCAGCTCCAGGATGTAGGTGTGTTGGTAGAGAGGTCGGTAAAGTTCACAGAGCCACCGGTATTAATAGTCGTGCTATTTGCAATAAAATTAGCTACTGGTGCTGTGCCCGTAGCATTAACAGTGATATAGCCCGTTTTTAACTCTGTGTCATTACCGAAAGCATTGGTGGCCACTAAAGTAACATTATAAACGCCGGGTGTATTATATACAATATTTGTTGGATTTTGTGTGTTGGCTGTCCCTGGTGTGCCGCCCTGAAAAGTCCAGCTCCAGGATGTAGGAGTATTGGTTGAGAGGTCGGTAAAGTTCACAGAACCACCTGCATTAATGGTGGTGTTATTGGCTGTGAAATTGGCTGCAGGCGCAACACCAACAACAGTAATATAGCCCGTTTTCAGCTCTGTATCATTGCCACTTGCATTTGTGGCAATCAATGTTACATTATAAGTACCGGGTGAATTATAGACAATATTTGTTGGATTTTGTGTGTTGGCTGTCCCTGGTGTGCCGCCTGCAAAAGTCCAGCTCCACGATGTAGGGGTGTTGGTAGAGAGGTCGGTAAAGTTAACACTGCCTCCCGTACTTACAGTTGTAATATTTGCCACAAAATTAGCCACAGGAGCAAGACTTATAGGTGTACCTGTAATATTAATATTGTCTAAAAAGAGGTTGTTTTGATTGTTATTATAGGCCTCGAATTTTAGAACAACACTTGTGTTGCCGGCAAAAGCAGAAAGGTCAACTGTAAAGCAATCGGCTCCTATAGTGCCCATACACCAGTCGGATGAATCGGCAGGAGTAAATTCAGTAGTACTTGTATAGCCCGTTGCAAATGGTGTTGAAGTGCTTTGTCCTCGTGCAAAAACCCTTGTAGGGAATGTTTGTCCGCAATCGGTTGATACATAAATAATCAATGAATCGGTAGCCGTTGTACTCCTTCTTTTATAGGCATGGTCGAATTTGAGTTCTATGGCTGAATAACCGTTAAAGTCTAAGGGGCTTGTAATCATGCCGTCTCTTTGTCCTGTTGTAGTGTACCCAAAAAATCGCATTCTGGCAGCTTTGTTGCCTGTAAATGTGCAGTTGGTAGTTAATATGTCCCATGTTCTTCCTGCGTCAGGGTTTAAAATTGTCCAGTTATTTGTTGTAAACACACCGCTTTGGAAATCTTCATAGAATGGC
Source organism: uncultured Bacteroidales bacterium (assembly GCA_964628845.1). Classification (GTDB taxonomy): domain Bacteria; phylum Bacteroidota; class Bacteroidia; order Bacteroidales; family PXBB01; genus JAKIYU01. The sequence continues at coordinate 1,296 of CAZVOS010000063.1, forward strand.
AATGATGCTCCTGTGCTTGTAGCCGTAAAGTTGGCTGTTGCAGTATCATTTGCAGCAAGGTTGTCGGTATAACCATTAGGTAAGGTGGTGTATGCCTTAAAAACATGTGCACCTGCCGTTGTACTAATACCTGTAAGCGTAACATTTGTTTCGCTGTTTGTTGTTAATGAACCACTCCAGTTAAATGTACTGAGAGTGCCGTTATCAATCTTATATTTAATAACTGCTGAGGTTAATGTTTGGGTACCGAAATTTTTAATTGTTACAATAGGAATAATAGCTCCTGAGCATAGTGTCCCTGTGGGGTTTATAATAGCTGTAATACCTGCATCATAGGGATTGTTGCCCACATAATTGAACGGAGCCGAAACCGATTTGCATCCATTTGTATTAGTAACTTCCACAGTATAAGCACCCGACATGGAAGCTGTAATACTTGATGTGGTGGCACTGGGAATAAGAGCTCCATTGTAATACCATTGAAACGTTACATTTGAAGCAGTTGTTGATAATGTACTGCCGTTTTGTGTGATAGTAGGTAATGCAGGCAATGCGTTTACTGTGATATGGTTTTGTTTTGTTAGCGTGTTGCTTCCTGCTGCATTTCCTGCCAGTAGTGTTACATTATAGGTCCCTGCAGTGTTGTAAACAACACTAGGGTTTTGAACATTTGATGAGCTGGGTGTACCACCCGGGAAAGTCCAAGTCCATGATGTTGCTGATGGGTTCGATAAATCAGTGAAAGTAACAGTGTCCCCCTTACAAATAGTAGTGTTTGAAGCCGAAAAATCGGGAGTAGGAGGGGTGCTTACAGCAACACCTGTAATATTAATATTATCAATAAATAAATTATTTTGATAGTTGTTATATCCTTCAAATTTGATAATCACTTTGGGGTTGCCAATAAAAGCACTCAGGTCTACAGTATAACAAGCCGAACCAATGGTGCCTGCAATACACCAGTTGGTATCAATAGCAGGTGTAAATTCTGTTGTTGAGGTTGGCTGTGTAGCAAACACGCCCTGTCCATTTTCACCTTTTTCGAGAACACGGGTAGGAAACGATGTTCCACAATCGGTTGACACATAGATAATTAAAGAGTCGCTTCCTGTTTGGTCGTAACGGCGGTAAGCATGATTAAAGGTGAGAGAGATGGAAGAATATCCTGTAAAATTTAAAGGTGGGGTCTGTAAGCCGTCTCTTTCTCCAGCGATTGAATAGTTGTAAAAATCCATTTTTGCTGATTTTGTTCCAGAAGGTAAGCCAGCCGTAGTAGCTATTTCCCAGGTAATGCTATTGTCAGGGTTGCTTACAGTCCAGTTTTTAGTGGTGAAAGAACCTGATTCAAAATCCTCGCTAAATGGAAGTGATGTACCTGTGGCATAATAATAAAAACTGACAACGGAAGTGTCGTTGGCATTATTCTCATCGGTACTGCCGTTAGGGTTTGTGGTATATGCCCTAAAGGTATGACTACCCCCAGAAACAGTAATGTTCGGAAGTGTAACATTCACTTCGGCATTGCTTGCCAGAGAACCATTCCAGTTATGTGTCTGTAAGGTACCACTATCCACTCTGTATTTGATGGCTGTTGATGTAAGTGTTGTAGAGCCAAAGTTTTTAAGTTTTACAACAGCTGTGATGGTGGCAGTACAACCTGCAGAAGATGGCGAAATAATTGAGGCAATCCCGGCATCAAGTGCATTAACCGTAGCATTTACGCAAAGTAATGTTTGATAGGCATTGATACGTCCACTGCCTATTTGTCCTATATAGGAAGGGTTTTGGGCATCGATATTATCGGCTGAATTAAGGAGGCAATCTCTCACTTGTGTTTGTGTAAGACTGGGATTAACAGCAAGCATAAGGCCACAGAGTCCTGCTACTAAAGGTGAAGCCATAGAGGTGCCAGAAAAGACAGCATAGCTGTTTGTTGGAATACAACTTTTTATATTTGTTCCAGGTGCAGCAACATCAACCCATGTACCATACTGAGAGGATGTGGCTTTAGCATCTGATGAAGTAGTATTGGCTACCGCAATACAATTGGCATAAGCAGCAGGGTAAAATACAGGATTGCCATCATTGCCACTATTTCCGGCTGCAGCTATTAACACACAGCCCAAGTTATAAGCAGCGTTAATTACATTTTGTGCGGTAGAACTGCTGCCTTCGCCACCCCAGGACATATTAATAACATCGGCCCCATTATTGGCTGCCCAGGTAACACCTTCGTAGCCGTGTGTAATACTATTGTTATTATTTGTTGATTTTACGGGAATAATTTTAGTGTTATATCCTATGGATGCAATGCCAACACCGTTATTGGTAACTCCTGATACAATACCAGCCACATGTGTGCCATGGTCATAATCTGTGGTTGGAGGATTGGGGTCGGTGTCGCCATCTGCCACATCATAACCTGCGAGCATATTAGCGGCCAAATCAGGGTGGTTTGTCTGAACAGCATTATCAACAACTGCTACTTTTATATTGGTACTTCCTGTAGATATATCCCAAGCTTGTTCGGCATTAATTTTAAATAAAGCCCATATGCCATTGGTAACATTGTATGTCCCCATATCATTAGGTGTAAGACAATGTTGTAAATAAGGTACGGGTTCAACATACTCTATTACTGGCTTTGTATGCAGTTCGCGTATGAAATCCATAACCAAATCCTTCTTTTCAAATTCCACACGTACTGTTTGTAACAGCACATAATCCTTAGAAAAATAAAATGATTTGTAAACCCTTTTAACACCATATTTTTCACTTATTTTATCCAAAACAGATAAGTGTTTTAAATCAATATTTCCAAATTTATCCATGGGAATATTTAAAGGATATTCATTTTTGAATTTTACATAAATTTCTCCATCCAGCCCCTGTGGTAATACTGTTTGTGCCGTAAGTTTTAAATTAGCCAAAGAAGCTATAAATACTGCTAATAGAATAAATCTTTTCATATAAATCTTTTAAATTTTTAATAAAAAAAGAGCGTTTTTTTATCTAAGTATGTGATTTTTGATATATTTTACAATTCAAATTTACATTTTTCAAATCATTATACCAAAAAAAAGAGGTGATTTTTTTTAACTATCTTTGTCTCTGAAAAGGGTAATTGAAAAAAATAAAATTATGAATAGCAAAAAGGAAGCGACACATGATTTAAAAAAAACACTTAAATATTATTTATTTATAGTGTTTTTATTTTTCTTTATTGTGTCTGTTTTATTTATGCTAAGTTATTTTTCAATATGTAATAATCAATTTCTTTCTAATTTTTTCGGACATTTTAATAATACTCAATTTTTAATTTATTTTTCTGTTGGCTTTGTAGCACAACTCATAGATGGCACGCTGGGTATGGCTTATGGGGTAAGCTCCACCTCTTTTTTAATCAGCAGTGGTATTTCGCCTGCAGTTGCCAGCTCGAGTGTTCATATATCTGAGATATTTACCAGCGGTATTTCGGGCTTTTTTCACCTGAAATTTGGCAATGTGGATAAAACGGTGTTTAAAAATTTGCTTATACCAGGTATTTTAGGGGCTGTTTTAGGGGCTGTTTTTTTGGTTTCCTTCGATGGAGAGGTTATCAAGCCGTACATAAGCATCTATTTATTGATAATGGGTAGTATAATTATTTTTAAGGCGTTCAGAAAAGTATTGTCATTTAGGAATTACTCCAAGGTGAGATGGCTTGCTTTATTTGGTGGTTTTGTAGATGCATCAGGTGGCGGGGGCTGGGGGCCTGTTGTTACAACTACTCTTATTGGGACTGGGAAAGAACCCCGCTTAACAATAGGCACTGTTAATGCGGCTGAGTTTTTTGTAAGTATAGCCGCCTCAGGAGTCTTTACGCTGTTTTTAGGGTTAAACAACTGGTTGATTATCATCGGTTTGATTACAGGAGGCATGCTGGCAGCACCGCTTGGGGCTTTTTTGTGCCGGAAAATAAATATACGTTTTGCACTGCTTTTGGTCGGCATGCTTATAATTTCGCTTTCCATAAGAACGATTTATCTCTCTTTTTTTTATTTGTTTTTTTAGAGAATGCGTTAAAAATATTTAAATTTACACTTTGGTATTGGTTTAATTCGTTTATATTTTCGACAAATAAATTTTATTATTAAAATATAAAACTTATGAAAAGAATTCTATTATTTCTCTTTTTATTGCCTTTAATAATATCTGCTCAGGAAAAAGACACCACTTTTACCGAATACATTCAACTGGCTGATAGTTCTTATGATAAGGACATTAAATACGATGCCCTGATTTATTATATCAGTGCCATAAGTATTGCCCGCAACGGTGGTATTGAGAAAGCAGAATATCCCAGTTTAATACGTGCGGCAGAGCGTTGTTCGGATATCTTAGTGCTATACGAGAGTTATGAAGATGCTTTACTCTTATACAATCTGGCACACAATTATTCGCGAGATATTGGAGACAAAGAAACAATATACCGCATTATTCCTAAAAAAGCAGTTGTATATAAAGAGATGCGAAAGCATAAAATTAACCTGTCGCCTCCCGAAGCAGATACATTTGAAACGGCAGAAGTGTATTATCAGATTACTAAAGTACCTGATTTAAGCGATGGTATTATACGTGTTACTATTAACAGCGGTATAACTGATGGTATCTATAGTGCTTCCACAGGATTTGTTTACGGTACATACAGCAAAACTTACGACGACAGAGAAAACTTATTGCTTGGAGAAGCTGTTGTTGAAAAGTTAGATACAGGTTTTACTGTGCTCAAAATAACAGCAGAAGAAGAGCAAAAAGGTATTTATAAAATAGCCAAAGGCGATATGGTAAAAATGTTCAGCCGCATTCCTAAACGTGACTTTAAAAGCATATTTTGGGAACTGGCTATTATGCATGTGTATTTCCACGACATCAACAACGAACCCATGTACGACTACAGGATGTTACTTTTGGAAGACAGTAAGGAACTGGAAGCAGAAATCATTGAGGTCATCCGTAGAGATATCCTTGAAATTTGGGAATGGCTCATCTCTTACGACAAAAAAGAGGAATATGATAATTTTTTTAATGAAACCTTAACATTAGGTCGTTTTAAAGGCATGCACCCTGTAGATGCCCTTGGAAAAACAACAGCAGAGGACATCCGTTCTTTTCTCGCTTTTGTGAAATCATATCCAGGAAAATACATGGGTAAAAATTTCAAAATCAACGAAACCTATGCCACATGGATAATCAACAACAGCCCAATAGGTTTTGAAGAGTTTTTGGGGTACTTCATGAAAGCACAAACAACAGACGATTATCAGAAACTTGTCGACAAATACGATGTTGAAGACTTTTTTCCTCATTTAAATGTGCTGGTGGACAATAAAGCTGAAATGCTTATGTATGATGAAGCTCTCAGCATTAACGAAAGATGCCTGGTGATGGCACAACTTATTCCAGATAAATCTTATCTGGGATGGGTTTATTTTAGTTTCGGCAGGATTTACGATTATCTTGATATTGATGATTCATTACAGTATTATTACGAAAAAGCCCTCCCTTTATTTGAAGCCACAAACGATGTAAAAGGGGTGGGATTTTGCCTGAACAACCTGGCTTCTGTATTTCAGAATAAGAAATTATACAATGAAAGCTTGGGCTATTATAAAAGGGCTTACGAAAAAAAGCTTGAACTTTTAAATAATGAGAATGCTGACAAACAAAATGTGTATTACAATCTGGCAAAATCAGCAGTAGGTATAGGTAACTCGCATTATTACATGGCTAACTACGACAGTGCTTTAACAGCATATCATCTGGCTATTAACTGGTGCGACTCTACCCAAGGGCTTGAAGCCAGAATGTTTGCTGTCAACACATTAACCGAAATAGCTAAAGTATATAAGAAAAGGGCTCAGTACAATGAAGCCACCGACATATACAAAAAACAATTACCCCGCTATGAACAACTGGGTGCCCCTAGCAGTATCGCCTCTACCTACGACAATATAGCTGATGTACTTTTCAGCTTGGGTTCGTACCAGGAAGCTTATGATATGTATATGGATGCCTATAAACGTAAAATTGGCTATCAGGATTGGAACGATGCCGGTTTTTCGATGGGCAACTGTGGGCAGGCCATGTGGAATCTTGGCAAGCTCGATTCGGCTCTTGCTTGCCATACCCAAGCCCTTGACTTGAGGAAGAAAGCCAAAAACAAAAAAGGAGAAGCGTATTCTCTGAGCAAGATAGCCGCTCTGTACAAAGAAATGGGACAGCCCGAAAAGGCAGAAAGCTATTATCAGGAATCTATTAATTTATATACACAACTGGGCGATAGTGTGAATTTAGCGACCGTTGCCACAAGTGTAGGTGAATTTTATTATGAAATGAAAAATTATACGGTGGCTCTCGAATTTTTCGATTTTGCTGAACATTTTTATGTAAACCGCAGTTTTAAAAGCGAACTGGCCGATGTGTACAGCAATAAAGGAGAAGTGTATACCGACCTGAAAAACTATAATGCAGCCAAACTATTGTATTTAAAAGCACTCGAACTTCGCCGCGAAATGAACGAAAGGCAAAATATCATGTACAGCTTGGTTGATTTAAGCATTGTTCTACTTTATGGCGAGCATCAAATGGATTCGGCTGTAATTCTTCTTGACGAAGCTCTTATTCTGGCTAAAGAAACAGGCAGTGTAAGCTATCAGGCCTATTGTTATCAAAGTATCGGAAACTCCTACGCATTTAATGCCCAGATAAAAAAAGCCGAAGAAAACTACCGCAAAGCGTATGAATTGTACAAGCAAAATGGGGATGTCAGCGAACAATGCAAAATGCTTCGTTATCTGGGCAGCAACGAAGCAGAACGTGGTAATTTTGGCGAAGCTAAAAAGCTGTATTCTGAAGCATTAAATTTGGCATCTGATAACAATCTGCGTTTAGAACTTGCCCATACCTACAATTATCTTAGTGAGTTTTATTATTCAACAGGAGAATTCAGCAAGGCGTTTTCAGTTATCGATTCGGCATTTCAGATTTATAATGAGGATAAGAATTTATATGGCATTGCCAATGCCCATATTGTGAATGGCAACACACACAACCTTATAGGCAATGGCTCTAAAGCGTTGGAACAATATCAGATTGCCGACAGTATTTTTAAAGTTTTAGAAGACCCTTTGAGCCGTGCTACCTGTATCAACAACATGGGTACTATTGCATTTATGCAAGGCGATTATGACAAGTGTCTGACACTTTTTAACCAATGTTTGCAAATATTAGATTCTTCGCAAATCAAATTATCTCTTGCAATTATTCTCAGGGGTAATATAGGAGAAGTATATATGGAAAGAGGCATCTGGGAGGAAGCGGATAATTATATCAGGCAAAGCATCCGCTTAGCCGAAGAGATGGGCATAACAAGGTATATTTGGGGAAACAGAATAATGCTGGGCAAGCTGAAATCGAAACAGGAAAAATATACCGAAACCATCGAAATAACCAAGCCCTGTTACGATGTGTTTGAAAAAACAGACGAAAAGATGGCTATTGCCGAAGCTGCTACAGTACTGGGCAAAGCATATCACGAATCGAACAACCCCAAGAAAGCAAGGGAATTTTTGAACATTGCGCTTAAAACATACCGTGGCATCGGGTCCAAGAAGCTGATATGGGAGCCCTTATATTATCTTGCTTTGGTGGAGTGCAAAGAAAATAACACCTTGCAATCTATTGCTTACCTCAAAGAAGCGGTGGATACGCTTGAGCAACTCAGCAGCGACATTGTGGGCAGCAACGCCCAGAAAAAGCTCTTTGCTAAAGCTAACAACAAAAAAGATATTTACCAGTTGCTTATTACTCAGTTGGTGCTTATTGGTGAAATAAAACAGGCATGGGTTTATCAGGAAAAACTCAATGTTTACGGTCTTGAAGAACAAACAAGAGGCGAGCCCACAAGAGGGG
>CAZVOS010000064.1:0-9247 GCA_964628845.1 uncultured Bacteroidales bacterium
TTAATTTTTTCCATCAGTCCATAGACGCCCTGATATTCGCCGTTGACAAGCACTTCACAAAAGCGGCTGCGGGGTGCCCAATAGCCCATGTTGCGAGCCAGGTCGAAGGTGAAGCTGTTGCGTATCAGGGTTTTATCGGAGTAGTTTGGGATGAGGCACCAGTCGTTTTCGGCGGGCATGCCGAGCAGGGATACATTCATATTATTTCCGCTGCTGTCGCGTGTTTCGAGGGCAAATGGTTTTTTTGGAAAGGACTGTGAGCTGGAACCTCTCAATTCGATACCAATAAAGCCATCGTAGCCATTAAAAGGGTCGCTCAGATGGTTGATATGTCCAGGGCCATTATCAATAATTCCCATTTGGGCTGTAATTTTGGGCTCATCGGGTATGTGTTGTCCGTAAGTGTTAATCATCAATATAGGAATATCGGAGCTGTCGAGCGAAAAAAATTCAGACGGGTTATAGCCGAAGGTGATGTTCCAGTCGTGCAGGGTTCCTGCATCGGCAAAAGTATAGGCGTCGAGGATACGGAGTGTCCATGTACCATTGCCATTTTGTCCGTTATTAATCATACCCAGCGAACCGATTGGGCGGAAAGTGCCGTTGAAAGGGGCATGCCCCGAAACGACAGACATAGAGGCGTTCCCATTAAAACAAGTCACAGCATAATTATCGCCATCGCCGCCCAGTCCTGCTGTAAGCTGAACGCTTGTACCATCAGGTGCAATAAGCCGTATGTCGAGGTCGGCATCCCATGTATGGGTAATATTCACACACACGCTCTCAATGCCCCAGTTTGTTGTATTAATTAAAGGGGGCTGGAGGTTTTGCACCTGAATATGAAAATTTACCAGATTGCCATCATCTGGAATGGCACCGCCTGTGCCATAATAGGTCTGGGCATACGAAACTTTAAACATGAGTAATAATAAAACAATAATTTTTATAATCCTCATCCCGAAATATTTACTGTATTTTTACTGATTATCAAAATCTTATATAAAAGGAGCATAAGCAAAATTAGAAAAAATTTTCAGATTCGTATTTATGTTTTTTTAGGAATACTTTACAAAAGAAGTTTTAGAAGAAGATTTACACACAGAACCACATCTCAATAAATATCGAAAAAGAAACACTATTCATAGTTTTTAACTATATTTGAAAAACTGAAAATTCTTTAAGAATTGAAAAAATTTACTTAATTTTACCGATACACTGTCCACTTCGGCTTGCTCAGTGCAGCGCCTAAAGGGACAAAAGAAAATATTTCAAGTTTTATAGCACCTCAAAAAAATTACTGTAATTATGAACATATGATGAAGAAACTTAATTTTATTATAATAGCGCTGCTCTGTAGCAATTTCCTTTACAGCCAGTGGGCACCGCATGGGGCTAAATGGTATTATAATCATATTTCCGGTTCATCCGAATACCTAAGCATCATTGAATCGGTAGGAGATACGCTAATACTCAACAAAAACTGTAAAAAATTAATTAACTATACAATTTATGTACAGAATCATCCCAATGGCTCCTCTACATGGGATACTGCCTATTGTCCGCCACAATTTATTTATGATGATTCAAACAGAGTTTTAGTGTATGATAGTTTACAACATTCTTTTTTTGTGCTGTATGATTTTAATGCTTCAGCAGGCGACACTATAACCGTAAGAGATTCACTTTTTTATGGACATTGCGATAATTCATTTACATTTGACCTGTTTCAATATAGAATAAACAGTGTAAATGACACTTTAATTAACGGAACTAACTTAAAAGTGCAAAATGTTATCACCACTCAAAACTCCGGATGGTTTATAAGCGACCCCTATAATCCACAGGGTTACTATCCAATTATCCTCGAAAAAATCGGCTCATTTATAGTTTCAGAACCCATTTCCATGCAGGTATTACATCAATTTCTCCCTTATCAGTTTGGATAGTTTTTTCGGTATCTTTTGATATTATAAAGCCATTCTTTATATTAAAGCTATTCATGGACTCGGTTAAACCCTTCATTTCCCTGTTTTCATTCTTTTCATTTAATTGAAGGCAAACTTGTATGGCATTGCTTATTTTACCGTTATTCATTGTCATAAAATCGCATTCGTTTTTACCTGAAAAATAGTAAAGCGATTCATTTCTTTTGAGCAGTTCGTTGCATGCCCAATTTTTGAGCAGCCATCCCTCATCAGATGTCATCACAGCAGAAAGAGCATTAATAAAGCCATTGTCAACAACATACGACTTCTTATCATTAACTATCTGCTTTTTCAAACTGTAGTCGAATTTTGTAAGCTGTTTTATAAAAAATGATTGCTCCAAAAAACTCAAATAATTAATAACGGTATTTGAGCTACCAATGTCAATAATTTTACGCAAAGAATTGTAGCTGTAACGGCGCCCGAAATTATTTACCATATAGGTGTACAACATCTTAAGTTGTAAAACATTGTCGAGCTTGTACCTTACAACTATATCCTTAAAAACAATATCATTATATGTTCTGGTTAAGATGTCTTTATCTTTGTAATTCAAGTACTCGGGCATACCGCCGTTTTTCAGATACAAATCAAAATAACTTATGATTTCAGATTTTCTTTCAGTTCGGTATAAGTCATTTTCGTTTAATCTGACTTTTTCAAAATCGAGGTATTCCTTAAACGAAAAAGGCGACAGATAAGTGTCTATGTGTCTGCCTGTAAGTTTGGCAGATATCTCACTACTTAAAAGTTCAGCATTAGAACCTGAAATAAAAAATTTAAAGCCCTGATCGTAAAATCGCCTGACGAAGTTCTCAAAATTTTTTACATTCTGAATTTCATCAATAAAAAACACCCTATTTTTTCCAAAAAGCTGAAGTAGTAATTCATAAAGTGTATTGAATTCGGAAGCAGGGAAATTAAAAAGCCGTTCATCTTCAAAGTTTAAATAGTAAAAACCGTTATCATTATAAAAGGTTTTCATTATTTGCCTTAATAAAACCGACTTGCCACACCGGCGTAAACCTGTAATTACATGTATATGCGGCAAATGTATCTTTTCGGCAATTTCTTTAATGACTTCTCTTTGTATGCCTGTATCTTTCAGTAAAACAACATCATACTGTTCAATCAATACCTGCTTTAATTGTTCCTTATTCTGCATAATAATATTTTATTGTACAGTGAAAATATACAAATAATTTTAAATCTGTGCAACATACTGCACACTTTTTAATATAATTGTGCATTTTAAATGCATACTATTTGATAAAAGAAGCTGTCATAAGTCAATTTTATTAAAATGGTAAGACTTCTAAAAAGACACTCCCATATGAATACTGACACTTCCTGTGAAATGTTTTTCCTGAACTGTCCTATGGAGAGGAGGGTCGAAAATAAACGTGCCACTATTGGCTTTATCGGCTGCCACAATGAGATTGTGTTTGTGATAGAGCATGCCGGCTCCTATATTAAAGTCAACAAAAAAAGGCATTTTCACATATCTTCCACCGAAAACTAAAAATGCACCTTTAATTTTCAGATTGTCTTTATGCTTTCTGTACATCCAGTAATAATCGCCGCCTGTATTGCTATCCCAGATATGAAAATCGGACGAATCGCAAAACATTTCTTTGTAAATACCTTTGAGACCCAGATAACAGAGGATAGATTTCTTGTTGTCTTTAAATTCTTTCAGAAATAAATTGACCTGAGGATGAAAATAATACCCGTTGTAGAATTCAAGCGCCCCATGATTGACACTTCCGGCTATAAATAACCTGTTAAAGTTCATGCGGCTGTCGTTCATATATCCCGAAGATATACCTATACCCACTCTATGTGTTTTATATTCGTAAGTAATGCCATACTGTTTAAGGAGTAAGGTGTTTAACGGATTTATTGATATAAAATGATGCGGCACCTGTCTTTCAGTCAGGGTATCGGATTTTTGTGCAGAAAGTCCGTATGTAAAGAGCGTGAGTAAAAAAAAAAGGATAAGTTGTTTCATTATTTAATACTTCATAATAAATACTTTAAAATCATAGCACATACTGATACATGAGCCAGAAATGACAGAAGCTGCCACCCATAACAAACAGATGGAACACATCATGCATGCTGAACCATGGTTTGCCCGGGAATAAGTTGCCGAGGGCAAAGAAGATACAACCGGAGGTATATAAAACACCTCCCGCAAAAAGCCATGTCAGTGCCTCTGCCGACAGCCACAGCATAAGTGGTTTTATTGCAATAAGAGCCAGCCAGCCCATCAGGATGTAAATGCTTACTGTAATCCATTCTCTTATTTTTAGCCCTGAAAGTTTAAGTGTAATACCCAAGAACGCCAATCCCCATATAACGCCAAAGATACTCCATCCCCATGCCCTTTGTGGCATGAGTAGCGATATAGGCGTGTAAGTGCCAGCAATAAGGACAAAAATCATTGAATGGTCGAGGCGTTGAAATATTTTTTTTATTCTGGTCTCCTTCGGAAAGAAATGATAGACGGCACTGGTGCCATACAGTGCAATAAGACTTGCTCCAAAGATAGAATATCCTACTACATGAGTGGCTTCTCCGTGCCTGGCGGCATATACAAGCATCAAAATAAGACCTGCAACAGAAAGTAAAGCCCCAAGGGCATGTGTCAGGGAACTCAAGGGCTCATTGTTTTTAAACAGCATCATAGGCACAAAAGTAATCAATTACAATAAACCCAATTTAAGCAATAGAGAAAAACACTATAAATCAATAAATTTTATAAAGCACTCCGAAAAATATCCGTTTTAAAGGGTAAGATAAACACACAATTTATTGATTTATTGAATATTTCATACAGATTTCGAGTGCACCAAATCCATTAGTTGCAGCTTTAAATGCGCTTATATTCCTATCATAAATAAGCCCCAAAATTATCTTTTCTCTTTCAAAGTTGAGTCCGGCAATTAAAGCATCTTTATAGCGGTAACCCAAACTTGCTGAAATTGCAGTAAAATTTGCTTCAGAATCGTTATTAAAAATATCTTTCAACCTTATTCGCAGACCTGCAAATCCAAAAAACTCATTAAAACCGTGTTGCTGCATTAGAAACAAACCTGAATTGAGAGCCAATTTACTGTTAACAGGTAAAAATCCTAGGATATATGCATTAAGTCTTTTATGCAAAGGATTATTATCTGAAATAAAATATTGTTTGGGTTCATTAATATGCCATAATCCCACTGCTGCAATAAGTTGTTTTCCTTCATGATTTCTTATAATACCGTCATTGTACTTGTATCCCAATCCTGCACCAATATCAAATGCGCCCTTATTATCGATAAAAACCTGTTCTTGCGAAGGTAATAAAGGGTCGAAAGCTGCGCCAGTATATTGGCTTGACCACTGTAAAACATCAGAATTTACAGACTGGCTGACATAGCCGCCACTTAAACCGGCAGTAAGAAAATTCTTGGTATTAAGTCGTACTGATGATGATAATGACAGTGATGCTTGCATTTTATTCAAAGCCAATACGGTTTGATTGGTAAGCACACCGCTTAAATTGACACTTACGCCATTTCCATTGTGTATTTGCCCATAAACGTTTGCTCCATATAAATTAAATGGGATTCCTACAGATTTCCACTGATTGCGGTATAGAACACTTGCGCCAAAACGTTCTCCTGCTATGCCCTGATGTGCAGGTGATAAATAATTAGCGAATAAATCGTTTGAGGATATATGGGCATCCTGGGCAAATAACAAACCCATATTTAGCATTACGAATACAAGAGCACCTATAAGTTTTCTCATAAAGTATTTTTTTAATTCATTAATACAAGATTTCCTTTAATCGTTTTTGTAAGATTTGTATTTGTTACATAAACAATATAGTAAGAATAAACTCCTGCTGGTGCAGGTTGTTCTTCAAAATAACCATTCCATAGAACACTGGAATTAATGCCTTCGAACACTTTGGTACCCCATTGGTTATAAATCGAGACCTTTACAGACTCTATACAGTTTCCATGTATAATAAACTCATCGTTTATACCATCATTATTGGGGCTGAAGGCATTAGGGACAAAGACCTCTCCACAGTCTGCATCAATAACTGTGATATTAACAGTATCGGTATTGGTGCAACCAAAAGCATTGTAAACAGTGAGGACATATTGAATACTTTGTGAAGGTACACAAACAGGATTTTGGGCAGTAATACTACTCAAATATGTATCGGGAAACCATTGGTATGAGGTGCCGCCATTACCCGAAAGATTGAAAGGGGTTCCCGAATTGACCGTGGTATCGTTACCTGCATTGGCATTTGGTAATGGGTTTACGGTTATATACAGGGATGCCGTATTGGAACAATATCCGTTGTTTACAGTTACGGTGTAAGATTGGGACGCAGAAGGGGACACAATTATTTGAGGGGTATTTTGGTTTGTGCTCCAGATGTATTGCGAGCCGCCTGTGGCTGTAAGCGTATCCATGTCGCCCAAACAGATTTGCGTATTGGAAGCGTTTGCAACAGCAAGAGGAAGGGCATTAACGCTTAAATGGGTTTGTGCTGTGTCTTCACAGTCCATGTCGGATGTTACAGTAACTACATACAGCCCTGACATGGCTATAGTGCTGTTTAAGATAACAGCATTTGCATTATTAGAATTAAATCCTAGTGGTCCGCTCCATAAATACGAAGCCCCACCCTGTGCCTGAAAATATACAGTATCTCCTTCGCAATAGGGTCCAGTATTATTGGCTTGTGCTTGTGGAAGAGGATTTACAAACACTGAAACAGAAGCCGTATTGTAGCATCCATTATTTGCTGTAGCAGTTACCGTGTATGTTGTGTTTGCAAGGGGAGCAGCATTCACTGAAGCAGTAGCGCCCAAATTATCGCTCCACAAGTATGACGTTCCCCCATTTGCTGTTAATATTGTAGTATCTCCGCTGCAGATAGAATCAGGCAATGCTGTGGCTGTAATTACAGGTAATGGGGTTGGCAAAACGACTACAGAAATCTCAGCAGTGTCGCTACAATTAAGAATGTTGTATCCCACAACAGTATATGTTACTGAAGCCGCAGGAAAAACTGTAACAGATGTATTTGAGCCCAGATTATCGCTCCATGTATAAGTAGCAGCACCTGATGCTGTAAGTACAGTATGGTTGCCGGCACAGATAGTATCTGGATTTGCATTGGCAGTAACAACAGGCATACTCACATTAACTACTACTGTATCTGTATCTGAACATCCATAATCATCAAAACCAGTAACAGTATATGTTGTGGTTTAATTTGAATTGCCAGTACCTGTAAAATAGATGTTATTTGATGCATCTATAGACATCCCAGCTACAGTACAATTTCCTGGTGTCAGAAATGTTGAATAGGAAATATCTGTACCATCGGCTTTTAAAATAGTCAGAAAAGAGTCATAATTATATTGAAAAAGCGTATCATAAGCTCCTGTTGTATAAGGGTAATCGTTTGAACGTGTATAACCCATTATATATGGTTTCTGGCTTTTATCTACAGCAATATCAACACAATACTCCTGGTCGCTTCCCCCAATAAAAGTTGATATAAGTGCATCACTTCCTGCGGGATTCAATTTAACAAAATAGATATCGTTACTGCCGTTATATGTAGAATCATAAGCGTTTACTGTTGTCGGAAAATCATCAGAGTAGGTCTTTCCTGCTATGTATGTGTTTAAACTGTCGTCAATGGCAATAGCATAGGCCTCTCCACCTACAGTCTCGCCAAGAAAGCTAGAAAATATGATATCAGTGCCAGTATTGTTTAACTTAAAGGCAAAACCATCGCCATAAGGGCTTGTGCTTGATGTTATATAAGCACCGGTAGTTACAGGAAAGGTATAAGTACCGGACGAGATGACCTGACCACAAACATAGGCATTTCCGTCACCATCAATAGTAATTGCATGAGCCATTTCGTTACTGTTGATATCGCCACCTACAAAACTAGAGTAAATAAAACCCGAACCCGTTAAATTCATTTTTGTTACAAAGACCTCAAGGCCAGGCAATGAAATGGTATCATGGGGATAAGTTACATCATATGAACCCGGTGTAACAGGGAAGTGATATGACATAGTATAGCCCGTAAGATAAGCATAACCGGCCGAATCTACAACCAAATCCTTTACCTCATCTTCAAATTTACCTCCAAGATATGTTGAATAGACTAATGTATTCCCCGTATTATTTAGTTTCAGAACAAAGGCATCTGTATATAATACAGAGGATGAGAATACTGTATCAAACGCATTGCTTGTTACAGGAAAATTAGTAGAAAAGCTATAACCTCCCAGATAAATATTATTCTGTGCATCTATACCAATTGCATTGGCATAATCGCGGCTACTGCCGCCAAAATAACTTGAAAAAATAAGTGCCGTACCATTGGGATTAATTTTCGACACAAAAACATCCTCTTCATAAGACGATGTGGTTGTATATGCACCAATAGTAACGGGATAATTTGTTGTTTTGCAATACCCAGTAATATAACTATTACCAGAAGCATCAATTACAATATCACGTGGATCTAGAATAAATATTAATTGTTTTAACCCAAAACATCTACAAAAATAAAAAATATATTTATTTTTTTATTTCTTTAATTTTTAAAATAGATGTCGTATTGGCACCAGCATACATTCAATAATTTTCAATGTTTTAGGTCGCTTGAGCCATAATTCATAATTAAAAGGAATACAATCTGCCTTACTTGTTTCTATATGGTTTAAAAGCACTTGAATAATTTGTTGATTATTTCCAACAAGATTAATTTCGTGCATAAACCTGAAACTTCGGTAATCGAAATTGCTTGAGCCCATCACAAAGGTTTCCCTGTCGACGATAAGCAGCTTGGCGTGGAGGTTATGGGGGCGGTAATAATGAATATTGATATTTTCTTCTATCAGTTTACCGAGATATTTATTTCTCAATATATCAAACAAGCCCACATCGGAATGTTGCGGTGTAATTATGTGCACACTTACGCCCCTATGAGCAGCATCAATAATGCTTTTTCTAATATCTTTTCCAGGTAGGAAATAGGGCGTTTCGATAATGATTTCTGTTTTTGCCTTTTTAATAAGTTGCAGAAATTTCTTTTTTGTGGGTTGAAAAATATTACCGGGAATATCTCTAATAATTTCAAAACCTTGAAAATATAAAGGTCTTGTCAATCTTTTTTTATTGGGGAATAATTTTTCTGAAAAATTAAAATGTTCGAAAAA